>CAZONY010000023.1:0-14431 GCA_964581215.1 uncultured Chitinophagaceae bacterium
ACCAGGTGTGCCGCATGGTTCCTGAGCACCGGGTGAAGACCTGCACGTACCAGGTCTGCAAGATGGTGCCCGAGGTGCAGGTGCGGACCTGTACCTACCAGGTGTGCAAGATGGTGCCCGAGCAGCGCGTGCGGACGTACCAGGTCTGCAAGATGGTGCCCGAGCAGCGCGTGCGCACCTGTGAGTACAAGGTGTGCCGGATGGTGAAGGAGCAGCGCTCCCGCGAGGAGTGCTACAAGGTCTGCACCATGGTGAAGGAGACGTGCACCAAGCAGGTGCCGTACTGCGTCACCAAGCCGGTGCACTACACCAAGACGGTGGAGGTCTGCCGCCTGGAGCCGAAGAAGGTCGCCTACACGGTGTCCCGGTGCGTGCCGAACACGGTCTACCGCGAGGTGCCCTGCGAGCCCACCTGTGCCGCCGAGCCGACGTGTGCGGCCGGCAAGTGACGTGAAACCCGGAACGCCTCACGCGGCTCCCGCCGCGTGACCGGGACGAGAATGAATGGGAACGGCGCGGCCCGGGTCGAAAGACCCGGGCCGCGTGCTTTGATAGACTCGGAAAATTCTCCTTCCTCGAACGTCCCCTCCTCAGGAAACCTTGTTCATGCGTCTCCGCATCGCGACCTGCCGCCCGCTGCCCGAACCCGATCCTGACGAGGACCTGCTCCTGGCGGCACTCGCGGCCGCGGGCATCGAGGCGACGATGTGCGACTGGCGGGATGCCGGCCGCTGGGGGGATGCCGTCCCGACCGTGGTCCGTTCCACCTGGGACTACATCCATCATCTCGACGCATTTCGGGGCTGGGTCGCTCGGACCGCGGCGGCCGGGCCGCTCTGGAACCCGGCCGACGCCATGCTCGACAACCTCGACAAGCGCTACCTGCTCGACCTCATGGCCCGGGGCGTGCCGGTCGTCCCCACGCTGCTTCTGGAGCGTGGCCGGCCGGCCGACATCGCGGCGCTCGCCGCCGCGCGGGGCTGGGAGCAACTCGTGATCAAGCCCGCGGTGGGGGCCGGTTCGTTCGAGACCCACCGGGCCGTCGCCCATACCCCGGAGGCCGCGGCGATCTGCCGCCGGCTCCTCGCGGATCGCGACGTGCTCGTGCAGCCCTATATGCAGTCCGTCGATGGCTACGGTGAGCGGGCGCTTGTGTGGATCGACGGCGAGTTCACGCATGCGGTGCGCAAGACGCCGCGGTTCGCGGCCGACGCGGAGCAGGTGTCCGAGGCGCTGCCGATCACTGCCACGGAGCGGGCCCTCGGCACGGCCGCGCTGGCCCCGCTGCGGGATCGGCTGCTGTACGCGCGGGTCGACGTGGCGCCGGGCCCGACGGGCGACCCGCTCGTGATGGAGCTCGAGCTCGTCGAGCCTTCGCTGTTTCTGCTACAGTCGCCGCCGGCCCTCGCCCGGCTCGTCGCCGGCATCGGTCGCCGCCTGTAGGTTTGGTCGTGTAAAATCAGCGGTCATCACCGGCGAGGAGTGGCGATGCTCCAAGAATCCCGACACTACCCCATGCTGATCGGCGGTGAATTCGTGGCCGCCGCCTCGGGCCAGACCCGCGAGATCCGCGACCCGGGCACCGGCGAGGTCGTGGCGATCGTTCCCGAGAGCGGGGCCGCCGACATCGACGCCGCGGTGGCTCGGGCCCGCGCCGCCTTCGACCACGGCCCCTGGCGGACGACCACGGCGCTCGACCGGGGCAAACTCCTGTTCGCGATCGCCGCCGGCATCCGCGGCCGGGCGGCGAGGCTCGCCGAACTGGAGGTGCGGAGCTGCGGCAAGCCGCTCGCTGAGGCCGAATACGACATCGTCGACGCGGCCAACTGCTTTGAGTTCTACGGCGGTCTGGCCACCAAGATCCACGGCGAGACGATGCAGGTGCCCGCAAACTCGCTGAGCTTCGTCGTTCGGGAGCCGGTCGGCGTGTGCGGCCAGATCGTGCCCTGGAACTACCCGCTCCTGATGGCGGCCTGGAAGCTCGCCCCGGCCCTCGCCGCGGGCAATGTGTGCGTGCTCAAGCCGTCGGAGCTGACACCGCTGACGGCGCTCGAACTGGCGGAGATCGTCGTCGAGGCGGGCCTGCCGGCGGGCGTGGTGAACGTCGTCACCGGCCCCGGCAAGGGCTGCGGCGACGCGCTGGCCGCCCATCCGCAGGTGGACAAGATCGCCTTCACGGGCGGGACGGCGACCGGACGCCACGTGATGACCGCGGCGACCGGCAACCTCAAGAAGGTGTCGCTCGAGCTCGGCGGCAAGAACCCCAACATCGTGTTTGCCGATGCCGATTTCGCGGCCGCCGTGGATGGCGCGCTCTTCGGCGCCTTCGCCAATCAGGGGGAGGTGTGCTCGGCGGGCTCGCGGCTGCTCGTGGACCGCACGATCCACAAGGCGTTCGTGGCGGCGCTCCTGGAGAAAATCCCGCGGATCACGCTCGGCCACGGCCTGACGCCGGGCGTGAAGATGGGGCCGCTGATCAGCCGAGCCCACCTCGAGAAGGTCGAGGGCTACGTGGCCGCCGGCATCGCCGAGGGGGCGCGGCTCGTGTGCGGCGGCAAGCGGCCGGCCGACCCGGCCCTCGCGGCCGGCAATTTCCTCGAGCCGACGATCTTCGACGACGTCACGCCCGCGATGCGGATCGCGCGGGAGGAGATCTTCGGCCCCGTCCTCGCCGTGATCCCGTTCGCCACCGAGGAGGAGGCGATCGCGATCGCCAACGACACCGACTACGGCCTGGCCGCGGGAGTCTGGTCGCGCGACATCAACCGGGCCCTGCGGGTGGTGCGGGCCCTGCGGTGCGGCATCACCTGGATCAACACCTACCATCCGACGTTCAACGAGATGCCCTGGGGCGGCTACAAGCAGAGCGGCTCCGGCCGCGAGCTCGGCCTGCACGGCATCGAGGCCTACCTCGAGACCAAGCAGGTGAACATCAACCTCGACGAGGCGCCGATCGGCTGGTATTGACGGCGCAATTCGACCGGGAGCGTTGCATGGGCATCAAGCTGAAGACCGAGATTCCGGGGCCGCGAAGCCGCGAGCTGATGGCGGCGCGGGAGATCCACGTGCCGCGCGGACCGTTCCACGTCACGCCGCTGTTCGTCCGCGCCGCCTGCGGGGCCGTGATCGAGGACGTGGACGGCAACTGGCTGATCGACTTTGCGTCGGGAATCGGCGTGACCAACGTCGGCCACTGCGAGGAGGGCGTGGTGGCGGCGGTCCGCGAGCAGGCCGGAAGGTTCATGCACGTGGCCTTCAACGTGACGCCCTACGAGGGCTATGTCGAGCTCTGCCGCCGGCTCAACGAGATGACGCCGGGCAGCTTTCTGAAGAAGACGTTCCTCGCGAATTCGGGGGCCGAGGCGGTGGAGAACGCTGTCAAGCTGGCGCGGGCCCACACGAAGCGGCAGGCGATCGTCTGTTTCGACCACGCGTTTCACGGCCGCACCTACATGGCGATGACGCTGACGTCGAAGGCCAAGCCCTACCGGGCCGGCTTCGGGCCGATGAACCCCGAGGTGTACCGGGCGCCATTTCCGTATCCCTACCGCTGGCCCGGCCATGCCTTCAGCGAGGATCCGGCCGTGGTGGAGGAGCAGTGCTTCACGGAGTTCAAGGATCTCGTCGTCAATCGCATCACGCCGGGTGACTGTGCGGCGGTGATCGTGGAGCCGGTGCTGGGCGAGGGGGGCTTCATCCCGCTCACCCCGGGCTTCGCGGCGAAACTGCGTGAGTTTTGCACCGAGCACGGCATCGTACTGATCGCCGACGAGATCCAGTCGGGCTTCGGCCGCACCGGTGCGCTCTTCGCCTGCGACCAGCTGGGGCTCGTGCCCGACGTGATTACGACGGCCAAGTGTCTCGGCGGCGGGATGCCGATCTCGGCGGTCACGGGCCGGGCCGAGATCATGGACGCCACGGGCGTGGGAGGCATCGGCGGCACGTTCGGCGGCAACCCGCTCTCCTGCGCGGCGGCGCTCGCGGTGTGCGACCTCTTTGCGAAGGGGGAGATCCTGGAGCGGGCCCGGCGGCTCGGCGCGCGGATCCGCGACACGCTCGCCGCCTGGGCGGGCCGCTACCCCGCGGTGGGCAACGTCCGCGGCCTGGGCACGATGATGGGCTTCGAGCTCGTCAAGGACCGCGCGACGAAGGAGCCGTGGCCAGAGGGGGCGAAGCAGCTCACGAAGTTTTGCTATGAGCACGGCCTCGTCATCATGACGGCGGGCACCTACGGCAACGTGGTGCGGCTGTTGATGCCGCTCGTGATCACCGACGAGGAGCTCGCCGAGGGCTGCGGCGTGCTCGAGCGCGGCCTCGCCGAATTGCGTCCGCAGGGCCGCGCATGAACCGCTACGGGCTCTTCATCGACGGGGCGTGGCGGGAGGCGGTGGCAACGGCGGCGGTGACGTCGCCGTTCACGGGGGAGGTGGTGGCCCACGCTGGCCTGGCTTCGGCCGCCGACATGGACGCCGCGATCGCGGCGGCCGATCGCGACTTCGGGCCGTTTCGCGCGGCGATCCGGGCGGCTCGCGCGAAGCTGCTTGCCGACATGGCCCGCGGGATCGAGGCCCGCCGCGAGGAATTCGTGACGCGGATGATCCGCGAGGCGGGCAAGCCGCGGTCTCTCGCCACGGTGGAGGTGTCGCGGGCGGTGGCGACGTTCACGGCCGCGGCGGAGGAGGCGAAGCGGCTCGGGGGCGAGGTGGTGCCGCTCGACGGCGAGGCCGCGAACGCCGGCTACGGGCCGGCGATCTCGTATTGGTTCGCGAAGAGCCCGGTCTTGGCGATCGCGCCCTTCAACTTCCCGCTCAATCTCGTGGCCCACAAGGTGGCGCCCGCGCTCGCCGTGGGGGCGCCCGTGATCGTGAAGCCGCCGCCGCAGGCGCCAGGCTGCGCGATGCTCCTGGCGGAGATCTTCCACGAGGTGCGGCAGGCCGACGCGGCGGTGCAGGGGGCGATCCCGCGCGCGGCCCTGCAGGTGGTGGTGGCGGCCAACGACGTGACCCGCCGGGCCGTCACCGACCCGCGGATCGGGATCGTGAGCTTCACGGGCAGCCAGAAGGTGGGCTGGATGCTCCAGGGCCTGGCCGTGGGGAAGAAGGTGGTGCTGGAGCTCGGCGGCAACGCGGCCGTGATCGTCGCCGCGGATGCCGACCTCGCCCGGGCGGCCAACCGCTGCGCGTTCGGGGGCTTCGCCTACGCCGGGCAGATCTGCATCTCGGTGCAGCGGGTGCTCGTGCAGGCGGCCGTCGAGGAGGAGTTCGTGCGGCGGCTCGTCGAGGAGGTGGAGAAGATTCGCTGCGGCGATCCCGACGCGGCCGACGTGATCTGCGGGCCGCTCATCGACGCCGCGGCGGCCGACCGCGTGATGGCCTGGATCGAGGCCGCGCAGGCCCGCGGCGGGCGGGTGCTGGCAGGGGGCACGCGGACGGGCCGGACGATGGTGGCGCCGACGGTGATGACCCACGTGCCGCGCGATCTGCCGCTGGCCTGCGAGGAGGTGTTCGGGCCGGTGGTGCTCGTGGACACGTTCGCCGACATGGAAGACGCGGTGCGGCAGGCCAACGACTCGGCCTACGGCCTCCAGGCGGGCGTGTTCACGGACAGCGCCGCCGCGCGGCACTTCGCCGTGCAGCATCTGGAAGTCGGCGGCATCATCCTGAATGACATCCCGACGTTCCGGGCCGACACGATGCCCTACGGCGGGGTGAAGGGCTCAGGCCTCGGCCGCGAGGGCGTGCGGTACGCGATGGAGGATTTCTGCGAGCGCCGCACGGTCGTGCCGCGGCATGCATAACCGGTGTCCTGGCCGCATTCGCAGAGCACCGCCCCCACGCAGCGAGTAGTTGCGGATTGGCAGTCCGCACACGGTGTCGGTGCCCGCCCCCGATTTCACCACCCGCGACCGTGCCGCTCTCGAGCCGCGGCCGTTCGACGTCGTGGGCTGGGCGCAGGGAGCCGCGGCGGTGCCCTACGTCGAGAAGGGCGAATGCTCCTCCCCTGAAGCCTGGCGGCGGCTGCAGCGGGTGTTTCGCGGCAACTTCATCGGCTTCGCGGTCTGGTTCAACTGACGTAGGACGCCAACCAATCCATACTTCGGCGCTTGGTGGCTTGAATGCTTTTTCTGTCGGCCGACGGAATACAAGGAATTGAGGCAGGGCGGACCCGTGCATTGATGACCGCACACCGCAGCTTTGGGCCGCTAGGCTGCCGACTCGCGGGCGATGTCGGCGGCGAAGGCGTCCACGTCGGCGGGAGTCGTGTCCCACGAGCACATCCAGCGGACCTCGCCCGTGGCCTGATTCCACGTGTAGAACCGGTGCCGCGACTGCAGGCGGGCGGTGACCTCGGCCGGGAGCACCGCGAACACCGCGTTGGCCTGGACGGGCCGCACGATCGACACGCCGGGAATGCCCCCCACCGCCGCCGCCAGCCGCGCGGCCATCGCGTTGGCGTGGGATGCGTTCCGCTGCCAGAGCTCCCCCTCGAGCAACGCCAGCAGCTGCGCACTGATGAACCGCATCTTGCTGGGCAGCTGGCCGAAGGTCTTGCGGAGCCGTCGCACCGTCCCGGCCGTCTCCGGGTCGAACACGATCACCGCCTCGGCGCCGAGGGCGCCGTTCTTCGTGCCCCCGAAGGTCACCGCATCGACGCCGAGCGCGGAGGTGATCCCGCCGAGCGACAGCCCCAGCGACGCCGCGGCGTTGGCGAGCCGTGCGCCGTCCACATGAAGCCGCATGCCGCGCGCGTGCGCCTGGTCGGCCAGCGCCGCGATCTCCGCGGGGGCGTAGACCGTGCCCAATTCCGTGGACTGCGTGATCGAGACGACGGCAGGACGGGCGCGGTGCACGTCATCGAAGCCCCAGGCCTGCGTATCGACGAGCGCCGGCGTGAGCCTGCCGTCGGGCGTGGGAACCGTCCAGAGCTTGAGCCCCGCGATCGCCTCCGGGGCGCCCCCTTCATCCACGTGCACGTGGGCGGTGTCGGCACAAACCACCGCTCCCCGACCGCCGACGAGCGACGCCAGGGCCACCACGTTGGCCCCCGTGCCGTTGAACATCGGGAAGGCCTCGGCGGCCGGGCCGAACTCGCGTTTCACGGCCGCGTCGAGCCGGGCCGTCACGTCATCGCCGCCGTAGGCCCCGGCGTGGCCCGCCGTCGAGGCCGCGACCATGGCCAGCACATCGGGATGGGGCCCCGCGTAGTTGTCGCTGGCGAAGCCCCGCCATGCCGCCGTCATGCCACGTCCCCGGTGATGCCACTGGTGGATTCGACGACGTCGGCCAGCCGCCGCCGCAGCGATTCGTAGAACATGCTCAGCGGAAACTCGTCGGTGAGCACCGCGTCGATCGCATCCCGCTGCTCCACGGGCAATGCCGCGCCGCCGCGGGCCCAGACCGAGGCGGGGTGCGGCGGCACGAGGCTGGCCACGAACTCGTGCGTGGCCAGCCAGTGTCCGAGCCGCGAGCGGTCGATGCCGGCCCGATAGAGCTCTTCGACCTGGTCGCACAGGGCCACGACTGCCGGATCGACGGCCCGCCAGTCGATCGCGAGCTTATTATCGGCCCAGATGACCGCCCGCCGGCCGTGCAGCCAGGCGAAGAGCACCTGGCCCGCGAGGCCGTCGTAGTTTCGCACGCGGTCGCCGCTCACGGGGAAGCGGAACAGGCGGTCGAACAGGATCGCCAGCCGCACGTCGCGGGCCGACGGCACGCCGCCCGATTCCAGCTCCACCATCGCGCGGTAGGTGGCGAGGTCGCACCGCAGCTCCTCGAGCGCATACATCCAGTAGGGCATCCGCTGGCGGATCATGAACGGATCGAAGGGCAGTTCGCCACGGCCGTGAGCACGGTCGTGGACGAGGTCCCAAAAGGCGAATGTCTCCTGGGCCCGCCGCTGGTCGGCGAGAAGCAGCTCTGCCGCGGGCGGCAGTGCGAGCCCGAGGATCCCGGCCGCGGCCCGCGACACCCGCCGCCAGCGGGCCGCCTCGCGGTCGCAGAAGATGGCGCCCCAGGAATACCGCCCGGTCTCGCGCACCGCGACTGTCTCGGGAAATAGCACCGCCGAATGTGTGGCGTAGCCGGGCGTGAAGCCGCTGAACTCCACAGGCACGAAGGCCGGGTTGGAAAACCGCGACGCCTCCAGTTCCGCGATCCACGCGGGCCAGACGGTCCGCATCGCGACCGCCTCGACGTTGCGGGCGAGATTGCCGTTCTGTGTGACCATCGGGAACACGACGAGGTGCTCCACGCCGTCGCGACGCTGCCGCTCCGGGTGGAAGAGCAACAGCGAATCGAGGAAGTCGGGGCGGCCGAAGCCCTCCCTGGACCACCGGGCGAAATCCTGCGCGGTCGCCGCGAGGTGATCGGCCTGGTGCGGCACGACGGGGGCGAGGGCCCCGATGGCCGACCGGATCTCCTCGACGAGCGGCGACGCCTGCTCGTGGCGGTCCGCCGAGATCGAGCCGTCGGCCGATTGCAGCGACCGGATCGCCTCGACCGCGCGCACGAGCCCACCCCACGCCGGTTGCGCCGTCAGTCCGGCGGCCACCGCGCCGGCGACACGCGGGCGATCGGACTTCACCGCCGCCCAGGTGACGAGGTTGACCCACAGCCGCCGGTGGTCGAGGTCGTCGATCGAGTCGTCGCCCGCGAAGTCGGAATCGGCCGCCACGACCACGCGGCCCTGCCCCGCTTTCGCGCCGACGAGCAGGGGCGCGGCCGGCGGCGCCGCCGAGGCGTGCGATCGCGCGAAGACGGTTGCCTCCCCATCGGCGGCCACCGCGAGCACGCCGGAGCGGTAGAAGCAGGCCTCGGAGACGCCCGCGAACACGTCGGAGGCAACGTGCTGCCCGCCTGGGCACGGGGCGGCGGCGTCGAGCAGTACCCAGGTCGGCACGTCGCGAAACCGATGGGCGGGATCCTGCACGGTGGCGTTGCCGATCTCGACCGCGAAGCGGGCTGCGATGTCGGCGAGCGAGTTGCCATATTTTGGCTGCTCGGTCTCGGCGAGGATCACGAGACCGCCACCGCCCCGAACGAACGCCTCGATGGCGTCGATCTCGGCCGGGGCATACTCGGGCGAGCCCGTCCCCGTGGTGGCCTCCCAGGCGTCGGTGGAGCAATGCGGCAGCACGAGCACGTCGGCGGCCGCGAGTGCGGCCGGGAGCAGCGGGCCGGACTCATGCACGCTCACGCTGAAGCCCGCCTCGCGGAGCCCGTCGGCCGCCTTCTGGAGGCTGCAGTCGGCCGGATTCTCGGGCCGCATGCGGCTCGCCACCTCGGGCCGGGTGGTCCAGGCCTGGCGGTGGGATTCGTCGAAGAGGATACGGGAAACGCGGGCCATGACTTCAGAATACCGGACGCCTTTCGCATCACCAAACCGTGTCCGCACCGCCAGCCGTGACACCGCCGAAAGCAGACTACGAGTCTGCACGTCGATGACGCGCGGAGGTGACGCCCGTCAGCGCGGCTCGACTTCGTAGGTGATCCGGAACCGGCCGGCCTTCATTGCGGCGAGCGGTTCCCGGCCCTTGCTGCCGGCCCAGTCCATGATGTGCGTGCGGATCGCCCACACAAGCTGCGTGGACCCATCCTGCCGATGATCGACGGCGGGCGGGCCCATCATGCCGAGCTTCACGTTACCCCACACCCAGCTCTCCACCGCCGGCCACTCGTCCAGCTCCTCGACCTTCGCGACCGGTCGCGGCGTCGTGAATCGCACGAGGTAGAAACGGTCCACGTCCATCCCGTAAATCCCCGGCTTCTCACCCCAATACTGCGGGTACTTCAGCCCCCAGTGGCTGCACCATGTCAAATCGACCTCCGGCGTGAACATCGTGGCGGGAAGGCTCACCGTGAGTTCGGCGGTGGTGTCAGACACCGGGGTCACCGCATGGCTGGCGGGTGCGACCGTTGGGGCTGCCGGCACGTGGATGCGCTGGGCGGGATCGCCCAGCAGGATCCAGTTCCATCGCTCGTCGGCGACCTCACGCCAGGTCATCGTGTCCACGCCCGCCATGTAGCAGCGGCCGAGCGGCTCGCCCGCGAGCAGGGCGTTCACGGCCGCCGACAGCCGCATCTTGCCCGGCCCGGTCTCGCTGCGGGTCGATCCCAGGAACGCCACCGCCCCGAGCTTGAACAGCCGGTTGACCATGAGGATGCCGCACTCGCGATCGGCCTTCGTCCACCCCGTGGCCTCGTCGTGCGATTCGCTGATCGTCTCGAAATCAATGGCCGCCGTGGCGCAGCCGTGCGAGCCGATGAAGGCGGGTGCCAGCACGTTTGCGGAGTTGACATCCATGGCACCGCCCAGCGTGTGATAATCGGAGTGGTCGTTGTGCGCGATGATCCCGGCCTCCACCGGCTGCGTGGGGCCGAGCCTGCCGATCAGGCTCGAGGATCCGAAGCCGTAATTGCCCGCCAGCGCGGTCTGATACGCGGCGTTCCATTGCCCGCCCACGTCCACCATCGACTTTTCCCAGACGCCGTCGAAGAGCTGCTCGTAGGTCGAGATGCGGCTCGTCAGCAGCGTGGCGTCGAAGACGTCGGCGGCCATGATCCGGCCGATGGCGATATCCGGAAACGGATCGTCATCGACGTTCGCATAATCGAGGTCGGCTGGTGCGCCGTAATATTGGCCCGCCTGCTCGTTTGGGCCACGGTAGGCGAGCGGAATGCTGGTCGCGTTGCCCACCAGGGCGAGATACTCGGGGTGGCGGCCGAGCGTGCGATAGAGCTCCTGAAGCTCGGCCTGGATCACCGGGTGGCCGGTGTAGTGGAACAGCTCGACGGAATTCGGCTTCGGCTCGTAGTTCGTGATGGGCACCACGATGCCGGTCCGGCGGGCAGCCACGAAAGGGGCGGTGAGGGAGAGCTTTGCCCCGGCGACGAGGCGCAGGTCGTGCGGATTCGTCGCGGCGAAGTACTCCACGGGAATTTTCCGGCCCGCCAGCCACTCGACGATCTCCGCGGGGCCGGCGAGCCCGCGGGTGGCCAGGTCAGGCTGCGAGCCGGCGGGGCCGACGTGGATCACCTCCGTGGCCCCGAGCCGCTCGATGGCCTGCCGAACGAGCGCCGTCTTCGCGGGGTGGTGGTAGATGAGCGGCGCGTCGAGGGCCGACGCGAGCGCCGCGGCCTGCAGCACGTGAGGGTAGGTGGCTGTGTCGATCGCATCGGACACCACCACCACCGTCGCCGATGACTTCCAGTGGGCCTCGGCCAGGGCCACCGACAGTTCGAGCGGGCTCGCCGCCTCGATGGCGGAGGTCACGAGGCCCGGGACCGTGGCGGTGAAGTTGACGGTGTCGATGTGCGCCGGTCGGTAGCGACGCAGGTAGTCCTGCAGATAGACGTCTTCGGCGAGATTGGTCTCGTCGGTGATCGCGAGGATCGCGGGCAGGCCGTTGTTGGCGTGTTTCGAGGCGGGGATGAGGCTCAGGTAGTCGTAGTCGGCGGCCGTGAGGCCGGTGGCCGCCGTCTTCACGACGAACAGCCGGAAGTCGCCGCCGTCGGCGGTCGTCACGGTGTAATCGCGGGTGGTGGTGCCATCCTGGGCCGTGACGACGTAGTGCACTGGCTCGGATCGCCGCAGTGACGGAGTGGAGATCTTGCAGGTGGCGCCGGCGGATAGCCGGAGCACCGGGCGGAGGGCTGCGAGCTCCGCGTCGGTCGTGCCCGCCGGCACGCTCACCACCACGGCGCCCGTGCTGCCGCTCGTGGTGCGGATGACCGCACGGCTCGCGGGGAGGCCGACATCGATGGTCTCGAGATCGCAGGCCGTGCTCGGTGGCGTGACGACGGTCGTCACGGTGTAGACGTTCGTGACCGTGCCGTCGGTGATGGTGTAGGTGGTCGGCCCCGCGCCGAAATTCGGCTGCGGCACCGTCGTGCTGCCGGGGCTGCATTTCCCGGACGATAGCGTGAAGGAGGGAGCGAGCTTTGCCAATTGTTCCGCCGTCATGCCATACGGCAGGGTCCAGGTCACCCTGGCCTGGCCCCGCTCCGGTAGGCCGATGACGGCGCTGCTCCCGGCGACGTTGGTGCCGAAGCTGAGCATCGTTGCCGCCGGGGCGTCCTGCACCTTGCGATTGGCAAGTGCCGAGAGGTGAAACGTGCCGCCGCCGAAGGGCGTGATCTCGATCACCGCGGAGCCGGAGGAGTCGGCGACGAACGTGCAGGCGATCCGGATGCCCTTCCCCTCGCCGTTGAGGTTCTGATCCAGGGTGGCCCGCGCGTCGCCGAGGGCGAAGATCTGGCTGCGGGTCGTGGGGGCGGCGTCGAACCCGTAGGCGAAGAGGCTGGTCTCGTACGTCGCTCCCGGCGTGAGGTTTGCGAGGGTCACGGTGCCCGGGCTGCCGCCGTAGATGAAGTCGCCCGCCAGTGATGCCCCCGCGCCGGTGACACCGCAGCGGCCATCGGGCTGATACCGTTCGACGACTCCCTCGATCGTGAAGTTCGGCCCGGCGAGGGCGTCGGCCTGGAAATCGACCCCGTTCACGGTCACGGCGTCACCGCCGCAGTTGACGGCCACGGTGTAGTGGCCGCCCGGGACGATCCCCGAATCGGCGTCGCCGGTCCACGCGTGGCTGGTCCACGTGCCCGCCGCGATACCGGGGGAGCATGTCAACGCGGCCACGAAAACGGCGATGAGAAAACTGCAGCGGACGGGGCGTGTCATGGGCAACATCGAGCGAGTTCGGCGAATGCGAAGTCTCGTGCAGGCCCGCAGCTTGCACGCAGACGGCTTTTGCAGGATATCACGCTGTCGGGAATGCGTTCAGCCCCGTAGCCACAGAGGGGCACTCTGCGGAAAGCGGCCGGATGCATCCCGGAGACCTGGTTCAGCGGGCGTCCGCGGCGGACCCCTTCGCGATGAACTCCTCGAGGCTGACGAGCTCCGGCGTTTCGGTGGCGTTTTCAATCGCCTCCACCTGCGGCCCCCAGCGCTTGCGGATCATGTCCAGCAGCTTCAGTTGCGGCAGCACTTCCTTGGCGTGCACGCCGTAGCGACGGAGATAGTCGAGGCACATCGGGATCACGTCGCCGCCCCACCGATCCCCGTTCAGGGCATTCTCGATCATCGTCATCCCCTCGCGGATGTGGTGCCGCGACAGGAGATCGAAGGCCGGCAGGCGGGGGCCGTCGGCGAACATCTCGTTGGTGGGCGCCTGATCCGGGGCCGCCTTGATGATGGCCGGCAGCAACTCCGCGAGATCCCGGTTGGTGAGCTTCGCATACACCGCCCCCGGACCGCCGCGGGCGACCGAATCGTCGTTGTCGAGCAGCGACCGGATGGCGGGATAGAGCAGCGTGCGGTCCACGCCCTCGATCGATCCGGCGAGCAGGGTCGGGCCGCCTACGCCGGGGTAGCCGCAGAAGAGCGAGAGCCCGGCGGCGAGATGATTCGTGCGCCGCGGATCCGCCGGGTTGGGCGTCGCGGCCATCCGCAACAGATCGTTCACGCTGGCCTGCCGCTCGGCCGGACCGAGGAAGCGGATCGCGTTCGACGCCAGACTCTGCATCCAGGGATCGGGATCCGCGAGCAGGGCCCGCAGCCGCGGCGCGGCCGGATCGGCCCTGGGCCCCAGGCAGGCCAGGCCCTCGCAGGCGCCATAGCGGGCGAGCCGGTCGGGGCCGTCGAGCAGCGTCAGGACCGCCGGCAGGCAGTCTTCCTGCCGCGCGGCGAGCGTCTTGGCCGACCGGTTCCGGACCACCGGCGACCAGCTCGCCAGCCCGGCGAGCAGTTCCTCCTTCGAGCGGTCCGCGTAGCCGTCGCGGCCATCCACGGGATATGCGTCGCGACCGGCGGCGATCACGCTCGCCACCCCCGCGGCATCGAGCGGCGGAGCCGCGGAGGGCTTTTTCCCGGTCACGCGCAGACTTTTCAGCGGCAGGCCGAACGACAACAGGTAGGTGCCCGTCAGGTCCCAGCCGGTGTAGTTGTTGTTCTCGTCGTGCGGGTTGACCTTCTGGTACTCGAAGCCGCCCTTCCAGTTGCGGGCCAGCTCGTAATACCACCGCTGCTCCTTCAGGTACGCGCCCGTGGCCAGCGGGCCGCAGCGCGACACGCCGGGCAGCGCCCACATCATGTTGAACCAGTTGCCGCAGTGCCCCTGCTCCCGCTCGTCGTAGGCGGCGGTGCCCATCCGGGAGAAGAAGGAGACCGCCTCACGATCGTCCACGAGATCGAACAGCACGGCCGCGAGCGACGTCTTGCCGTTGTCATCGTGCGACTGCGTCCAGGCGGGGTGCACGCCGTAGGGGATCGCCCCCTTATCCACGTACCAGCGCAGGAAGCTCACCGACTTGTCGATGGCTTTGTCGAGGGCGGGATCCTGCACGCCCGCCTCGCGGGCCAACACGAGCGAGATCGTCATCGGCAGCCCCACCTGGTTCATCGCGCCGTAGCCCGAGCAGTTGCCGCTGGGCTT
>CAZONY010000024.1:0-14160 GCA_964581215.1 uncultured Chitinophagaceae bacterium
CAGCATCGCCGTCTCGATGAACTCGGCGTCCTTGAAGCCGTTGCAGATGATCGGAGTCTCGTTGTCGGTGAGGGCGATCACGGCCAGCAATTCGGGCTTGCTGCCGGCCTCGATGCCGAAGCGATGCGGCTTGCCGAACCGAAGAACCTCCTCGACCACCTGCCGCTGCTGATTGACCTTGATCGGATAGACGCAGCAGTAGTCGCCCCGGAAGCCACTCTCCCGCATCGCCACCGCGAACGCCCCCTGAATCTCGCCGAGCCGGTGCTGGAGGATCTCGGCGAACCGCAGCAGGATCGGCAGATCGATGCCCCGCTGCTGGAGCCGATCGACCAGTTGCTTGAGGTCGATCCCCTTGGTGGGATTCTTGTCGGGGTGCACCAGCAGGGTGCCCGCCGGCCCCACGGAGAAGTAGCCGTTGCCCCACCGGGCCACCTCGTACAGATCGGCGGCGTCGGCAGTGCTCCACTTCTCAACGTCGATGTCGACCGCCATCAAGTCCGCTCCAAGGGCATCCGTCCCGCTGCATGTTCCAATCGCAACGTCATGCTAGAGACATCGGGAAGGCTCGCCAAGGCCACGCCCGGCCGCCACGGCCCGTCGGCGTCGCCGCTCAGCCGAAGAGCTCCTTGATGACGCGACCGGAGTTGGCGATCTTCATCGGCCGGCCATTTTTGGCGGTGAAGGTGGTTTCCAGCGAGATGCCCAGCGAGTGGAGCACGCTGGCCATCACATCCTGGGACGTGTACGGCTCGGTGACGACCTCCTTGCCATCCGAACTGGTCTCGCCGACGGCGATCCCCCGCTTGAAGCCTGCCCCGCCCACCACCACGCTCCAACTACGGGCCCAGTGATCCCGCCCTCCACCGCCATTGATGTTCGGCGTGCGGCTGAATTCTCCCATCCAGACGATGGCGGTGTCGTCGAGAAGCCCCCGATCGGCGAGATCGGCCACGAGTGCCGCCATCGCCTTGTCGAGTTCCGGCAGCTTCCGGTCGGCGAGGGTCGGGAAGATGTCGGCGTGGTTGTCCCAGCCGCCGAGATCGACTTCCACGAACGGCACGCCGGACTCGACCAGCCGTCGCGCCAGCAGGCAGCCCCGGCCGAAGCCGGTCTTGCCGTACCGCTCCTGGACCTCCTCGGGCTCCTTCGTCACGCGGAACGCCGTCATCTGATCACTCGACATGAGCTTGACGGTCTTGTCGACGACCTTGGCGTGATCCTCGGCGGAACCTCCCCGCCTTTCGCCGATGAACTTCTTCTCGATCGCGCCCAGCATCTCGAGGCGGGCGGCGAGCCGCCCCGGATCGAGGCCCATATCGAGGTTCCGCACGTTGCCGTTGGAATCGACGACGAAGGGGGCGTAGGTCATGCCCAGGAATCCGGGCCCGACGCTGCCACCGCCGACCGAGACGAACGGAGGGATGTCGAGGTCGGGAACCTGGTCCACCAGTTCATGGGCGATGACGGCGCCGTAACTGGGATGCTCGACGTTGGGGTTGGGCACGTAGCCCGTATGCATGTAGTAGCGGCCCCGCATATGGTCGGCCTCGCGGGTGCTCATCGACCGCACGATCGCCATGTGATGCATCTGCTTGGCCATCAATGGCATGTGCTCGCTGATGGCCACGCCATCGGCCGAGGTCGAAATCTGCTTGAACGGCCCCCCCGTGGGCGCCCCGGGCTTGAGATCCCAGATGTCCATCGTGCTCGGACCGCCCCCCATCCACAGCAGGATGGCGGCCTTGTGCCGCTTCTTCATGTCGGGGGCATTGGCCAGGAGCGAGTTGGTGAACGTCGTCGCGGGACCGGCCAGGGCCGCCGCCCCGGCGAGGTGGCTCATGAAATGGCGCCGCGAGATGTCGGCGGGGGTCAGAAACCTGTTCACGGGACGCTCCTTTGGAAAAAGCCGACTCGCCTCCGGCGTTCGGAGGTGCGGGCCGTCGTGCGTTCAGTGGTTGATGATGAACTCGTTGGAATTGAGGACCGCCCACCAGATGTCCTGGAGCGCCCCGGTGGCGTCTCCCTTGCGGGCCAGCATGATCGCGTTGGCGGTCTTGATTTCCGGCGCCAAAGGCTTCCGCGCTAGCGCCGCCATGTAGAGGGCGTTGATTTTGGCGGAGTTGTTGCTGCCATCCTTGGCCACCTCGTCGAGAAAGCCTCCCTTGTTGACCGAGGTCGCATTCTTGACCAAGTCGCCGTTGAACATCATCAACACCTGGGGAATCGAGCCGTTGAACGTCGTGGCATCGTCACCCTCGTCGGTCCCGAAGGCGATGACGAACTGCGACAGCCAGCGATCCTTTTTTTTGGCCGCCTCCTCGCCCCCCACGCGATCGGCCCGGGTCGCGGTGAGCAGCGACTCGTAAAGCTGCTCCGCCTGCATCTGCCGAAGATAGAATCGGGAGAAGAGGGGCGGCTGGCCGAGCGACGGGTCGTCGGACTTGTTGGCCGCCGACCCCCGACTGGAGAGCGCGTAGGGGCGGGACAGCACGATCCAGCGAACCAGTTCCTTGAGATCGAAACTCTGCTCCCGAAACCGCTCGGCGAGCCCCTCGAGGAGCGCCGGATGAGACGGCGGGTTGTGGTCCCCCAGATCATCCACCGGCTTGGTGAACCCGTAGCCCAAGAACTGGCCCCACATCCGGTTGACGATGGCCAGCGGCAGCAGGGGGCTGGCCTTCATGAGGCGGGCCAGTTCCACGCGACGATTCACGCCGTACTCCGTGCCGTCGTCGAGTTTTCCCGGCAGATAGCCGCTCCGCGAAATCGCGGTGCCATCGACAAACACCGGATAGGCCACCTTCATCAGGCCGTTGCGCCGCTCGTAGAAGAGTTCCGCCTCCTCGGCGTTGCTGCCCCGCTCGCCGGCAAAATCCTCATCGACGAGTTCGACCGCCTGCACGTCCTGCGATCCCCCGAAACGGCGCAGGCCGCGGACTTGGCGAAAGAAGGCGTTGAACTCCCAAAACTGGTTTTGCTTGTGGTTGTTGAATGGGTGGTCGTGGCACTGCGTGCACTGCACCTGCAGGCCGAGGAAGATCTGCGCCGTCTTGGCCGCGGCCTGCACCCCCCCCTCCTGCATCTTTCCACTGAGGAAGTTGGTCGCACCGTTGAAATTCTCGAGGCCGCGGGTGTTGCGGTTCACCCCGGTGGCGGTCACCAATTCCTCCATGAACCGGTCGTACGGGATGTTCTTGGAGAAAGCCCGCCGTAGGTACTGCCGCATGCCGGGTCGGTCGACGAGATCATTATCGACATTGCGACCGATGAGCACCGCCGCCCAGACGTCGGTCCAGTGGCGTGCATACTCGTCCACATAGTCGTCGCCGAGAAGTCTGGCCACGAGGTCCGCCCGTTTCGTGGACGACTTGTCACCGACGAAGGACTCGAGCTCCTCCAGCGACGGAATGCGGCCGATCAGGTCGAGGCACACGCGCCGACACCACTCGCCGTCGGTTGCCTCGGGCGATGGCTTGACGCCGGCGTCGTTCCATCCGGCCACGACCTGGTCGTTGATGAAGGCGACCTGCGGAATGCCGAAGTCATCGACCTCGTCAGCCCAGCCCACGATGCCGCCAAGGGCCATGGCCGCCATCGCGAGCGCCCATGGCAGGGCTGGGAATCGCATGACCCGACCTCCGCTCAAGGCACAAAGCCGCCGGAAGACCTGACGCTACCGAGATTTTACCGAACGAGCCGTCCGACTGAAACGTCTTTGCGCCGGTCCCCGCGCCAGCGGTGCGTCAGCCCCCGCGAACCCCGGCCACGCGGGGTGCCGGAGCCGAGCCGATTCCGGCCTCGCCACCCACGAACTCCAGCACCGCCCGCGGCCCGGCATCGCCCAGCCGCGGCGTGGCGAGCTTCAGGATGCGGGTGTAGCCCCCCGGCCGATCGGCGAACCGCGGGGCAATCCGCTCGAACAGGACACGGGCCGCCTGCTTGTCGCCGATCAGCATCACGACCCGCCTTCGGGCGGCCACGGCCGGCGCCATCGCCTGGGCCCACTCCTTCCACCGATCACCGGTTCGCCACTTTTTCCACTCGGCGGAACCGCGCTCCGCGGCGGTGCCAAACTCCTTGGCGCGGCCCTCGGCAGCCACCCCTCGCTTGGCCAGCGTGACGCATTTCTCGACGAGCGGCCGCACCTCCTTGGCCTTGGCCAACGTGGTGATGATCCGCCCCCGCACCTTCGCCGCACCGGCCTCGTCGGCCTCCACGTCGCGCTCCGTCAAAAACAGGGCGGCGGCAAGATTGCGGAGCAGGGCCCGCTGGTGGGACGGACTACGGCCCAGGACTCGACCTTTGCGACGATGACGCATGACTCAGCCTCGTGGTTGTGGATCGTTTGAACGGATAAATATCCCCGAACAGGGCGGCGACGATCAGGTGCCCTGCCCCGCGGCCACGACCATACCCAGCCGCAGATCATGCCCGTTCTCCCTGCCGACGGAGGCCAACTTCGCCTCGATCTCCTGCACGGAGGACTCGCCGAGATTCCGAATCTCCGCGAGTTCTTCTCGGGTCCGCGACACCAGATCCCGCAGCGTTTCGACACCGGATTCGTGGAGCCAGTTGCTCGACCGCGGCGAGAGCTCGAGGATCTCCACGGAGGCGCCCAGCAAACTCTCCAACGGCGCCTTGAGCGACAGCAGGTCGCCGGCAGCCGGCAGGCTGACGGCCGGACCGGGCTGCGTATAGCCGACGAACGGATTGAGGTGCTTGCGAAGGATCTTGGCCGCCTCGACCAACGCCATCTCCGGCGTCACGGTGCCGTTCGTCCAGATTTCCATCGTCAGCTTGTCGTAATTGGTTTTCTGACCAACCCGCGTCTCCTCGACCTCGTAGCGAACCCGGGTGACCGGACTGAAGACGGCATCGACCGGAATGATCCCGATCTCCTGCGCCTCGGGAGTGTGCTCGCTCGCCGGCACGTAGCCACGGCCGTTTTCGATCACCATCTCGATTTCAAACGGAACGTCGTCGGTGAGCGTGGCCAGCACAAGATCCTTGTTCACGACCTCCACCGCCTCGTCGGTCTGGACGTCGGCCCCCGTCACCGGCCCCTTGGTGCTCTTCTCGACGCGAACCACGCGGGTCGAATCGCCATGATTCTTCACGACGAGGCTCTTCACGGCGAGCACGATATCGGTGACATCCTCGAAAACGCCCTTGATGGTGGTGAACTCGTGCAACGCTCCCCCGACCTTGATCTGGGTGACGGCACTGCCCTCGAGACTGGAAAGCAACACCCGCCGGAGGGCATTGCCCACGGTGGTGCCGAAGCCTCGCTCGAAAGGCTCCGCCGTAAACCGCCCGTACGTGGGAGTCAGCGTCTTGAGATCGGGCGTCACCGCCCCGGGCAGTTCGAGACCACGCCAGCGGATGTGCATGTGAAACTCCTTGGATTGGCAAACAGGATGCCGAACGGGTGAATGCAGAGACGAAATGAGCTACTTCGAGCAGAGCTCAACAATGAGATTGGCCTGCACGGGCAGCGATACGTCGTCGGCCACGGGCAGGCGGTTGACCCGGCCCTCTGGAATCCCGCCCTCGGCCCGCGACAGGAAATCGGGCACATCCCGCCTGGCATCCGCGAGGGCGGCATGAACCAACTGCAGGCTCTTGGCCCGGTTCTTGACGCGCAGGAGATCCCCCGCCTTGACCAGATAACTGGGCACGTCGAGGCGGCGACCATTCACGGTGATGTGACCATGCATCACCATCTGCCGGGCCGCAGCCCGCGAGGCTGCGAAGCCCAACCGATGCACGACGTTGTCGAGCCGCCGCTCGAGCAAGGACATGAGCGTCTCACCCGTATTGCCGGTGCCGCGCTCGGCACGGGCGAAATAGGTGCGAAACTGACGCTCGAGGATGCCGTAATAGTGCTTCACCTTTTGCTTCTCACGAAGCCGCAGGCCGTAATCGGTCGGCTTGGGCCGCCGCTTCTGCACCACACCCGGCGGCGTGGGCCGCCGCTCGATCGCGCACTTCGCCGTGTCGCAGCGGCTTCCCTTCAAAAAAAGTTTGAGGCCGTCGCGGCGGCACAGGCGACAAACGGGTCCGGTGATGCGTGCCATGGTCGTGTTCTTGCTGGGGTTCTAACTGAGGGGGGATCGGGGCTGGGGGGGATCGGGGAGGTCTGGTGCGGCCTCGGGCTAGACGCGCCGCTTCTTCGGCGGACGGCAGCCGTTGTGCGGCAGTGGGGTGATGTCTTCGATGCTTTTGACGTTCATGCCGGCAGCGGTGAGCGCGGTGATGGCGCTCTCACGACCACTCCCCGGCCCCTTGACCCGCACCTCGAGATCCTTGACGCCGAACTTCGCCGCCTTCTCGGCCGCCTGCTGGGCGGCACACTGGCCGGCGAAGGGCGTGCCCTTGCGGCTTCCCTTGAAGCCACAGGTGCCGCCACTCGCCCAGCACAGCGTGTCGCCACGGGGGTCGGTGATGGTCACGGTGGTGTTGTTGAAGCTGGCGTCGATGAAGGCGATGCCCGCCGTCACGTTCTTCTTCTTCGTCGTTGTCTTGGCGGCTTTTGACATGGTGCTCCGAGGAAATTTCCGCTCCGAGTGGAATGACGGCTACTTGAGATCCTTCACGCCCTTCTTGCCGGCCACCGTCTTCTTGGGCCCCTTGCGCGTGCGGGCGTTGGTGCGGGTCCGCTGACCGCGGACGGGCAGGCCGCGGCGATGCCGGAGCCCGCGATAGCACCCGATGTCCTTGAGCCGTGAGATGCTCTGCGACACCTGCCGACGCAACTGCCCCTCCACGACATAGTCTTTGTCGAGCAGCGTGGCCAACCGGGCGAGTTCATCCTCGTGCAGATCCCGCGCCGTCGCCTGCGGATCAATGCCCGCCTTGTGGCACAGTTCACGGGCCACCCGAGGACCGACCCCGTAGAGGTATTGCAACGAAAAAACGGTCTTCTTCTCGGAGGGAATATCGACGCCGAGCAGTCGAGGCATGGCGGGAAATCCGGGCGGTAATCAGGGCGTGAAAAAAGTGAACTGGCGAAAAACGAGGTCAGAACTGTCGAAGCAAGGCGGCTCGCCTCCCGACAGGGGAGCGAGCCGCAATCCATCACCCCTGCCGCTGCTTGTGACGCGGGTCGGTGCAGACGACGAATACGACGCCGCGCCGTTTGACGATCTTGCACTTCTCACACATGCGACGGACGCTGGCGCGGACTTTCATGCTGAAACTCGTGTCTGGGCCGCCCGGCCGGCTGACCGGAGGCTGGTTGGTGGAGCCCCAGAGTATAGGAACGCCGCCCCACCGTTCACAAGGGGGTGGCTTTTTTGGCCTTGACGGGCGGATCCAGCGACTCCCCTGCCGTCGGCCCGGCCGTCAGCACCTGAGGCCCGGAGTCGGTGATCGCGACGGTATGCTCGAAATGAGCGCTCGGTTTGCCATCAACGGTCGACTGGGTCCAGTGGTCCGGAAGCGGCCTCACCTTTTTGGTTCCCATGTTGACCATCGGCTCTACGGCGATCACCAGGCCGGGCTCCAACTCGAAGTCATGGTTGCGGCGGAAGGCGGGGGTGCAAAAGTTGGGCACCTGCGGATCTTCGTGCATTTTTCTGCCGATTCCGTGGCCGACGAAGTTCTCGACCACCGAAAAACCGTGGTCTCGCACGTACTTCGCCATCTCGGCGGCAACGTCGCTCCAGCGGCTCCGGCTGCCCATGAGCCGGATGGCCAGATCGAGCACCCCAGAGGTGCAGTCCAGCAGTCGACGGACTTCCGGGGCCACTTCACCAACGGGATAGGTGACGGCCGAATCCCCGCACCACCCTCCGATCATGCAGCCGGTATCGATGCTGATGATGTCTCCTTCGCGGAGAACGCGACGGCCGGGGATTCCGTGCACCACCTCGTCGTTCACGGACATGCAGCAGACCGCGGGAAAGGGTGTTTTTCCCGGCACGCCCTTGAACAACGGGGTCGCCCCCCGGTCGGCAAAAAACTGTTCGATGGCCAGGTCGATCTCGCCCGTCGTGATCCCCGGACGCACCAGGGTCGCCGCCAACTGATGGGCTCCCCATACCAGCAAGCCGGCGCGCCGCATGGCGGCAATTTCTCGGGGAGAACGAAGCGTCACCACGGTTCCTGGGCTTCCTGAGGGGGCATGACGCCACGAATCATCGTCGGGATACCGTGGCGAACCGGCATGAATGAAGGTATAGGGCTCACGTCCCGCCGTCCAGCAGCGAGCGACGCGAATTCCCCTGGGCTTCCAACGCGGCTCACGGATGGGGGCGTGAACCCGCGGTCCTGGCAAATCGATCGACCGCCATCTTGACCCGTCCGAAGATCTGATCGGCGGAACCGAGCCCGTCGATGCTGGCGAGTTTGCCCTGCCGGCCGTAGTAGTCGAGCAGGGGAGCCGTCTGGGTTTCGAAGCTCGCGATCCGCCTGGAGAAAATCTCGGGATCGTCGTCGGCCCGCTTCCGCGCCAGCATCCGCCGGATCAGTTCATCCCGCGGCACCGCGAGTTCGATGACCCCATCCACCGTCATGGCCCGTCGCTCGAGAAGATCATCCAGCATTTCCGCCTGGGCGAGGGTCCTGGGAAAACCGTCCAGCAGGCATCCCGCCCGACAGTCAGGAGCCTCGAGCCTCCGCGTCACCATGCCGAGCACGAGTTGATCGGGTACGAGCTGCCCGTGATCCATGTACTCCCGGGCCTGTTTTCCCTCGGGAGTGTCGGCCTTGATGGCCGCCCGCAGCATTTCGCCGGTTGAAAGATGGGGCACCCGAAGATGCTCCAACAGCCGCTGGCACTGGGTGCCTTTGCCCGCTCCGGGAGGTCCGATCAGGATGATCCGCATGGACTGTCCGCACCGTTCGCGGGGAGATGCTCTCCGTCGGAAAAGTCCGCGGATCCGGGCAGCCGCGACGCGTCAGCTCTTCTCCAAAAGGCCCGTGTAATTCCGCATCACGAGGTGGCTGTCGATCTTCTGCACCAGGTCGAACGCCACGCTGACCGCGATCAAGAGGCCGGTTCCGCCATAGAAACTGGCGATCTGGGCGGGGATTCCCAGGGCACCGCTGATGATGGTCGGAATGACGGCCACGAGGGAGAGGAATGCCGCCCCGACGTAGGTGATCCGCTCCATCACCCGCTCCAGGTAATCGGCCGTGCGCTTCCCTGGACGATATCCCGGGATGAAGGCGCCAAAATTCTTGAGGTTGTCGGCCATCTCCTTGGGGTTGAAGGTGATCGCCGTCCAGAAATAGCAGAAGAAGTAAATGAGGAGCACATACAGCACGTTGTAGAGGAGCGACTGCCCCCGGGTGAACGAATCCTGCAAGGCCGCCAGCACCGAGTTACCCGGATAGGCGCCGGCCAGATACTGGAAGAGCATTTGCGGGAAAAGCAGCAGCGAACTGGCGAAGATGATGGGCATGACCCCCGCCTGGTTGACCCGCAAGGGCAGGTATTGGCGGGTGCCACCATAGACCCGGCGGCCACGAACGTGCTTCGCGCTCTGCGTGGGAATTCGGCGCTGTCCCTGCGTCATGAAGACCACGCCCGCCACGACGCCCACGAAGAGGGCCGCCAAAACGACGAGCGTCTCGATGCCCATCTTGCCGCCGCCGCCGCCAAGCTCCCAACTCGTGTCAGCCCCCAGTTCGAGCAGGGCGCTGGGCATCCCGGCGAGAATGCCCGCCATGATCAACAGGCTGATGCCGTTCCCGATACCGAACTCGTCGATCTGCTCGCCCAGCCACATCAGGAAGATGGTGCCGGCCGTCATCGTCAGCACGGCCACCAGCTGCCAGATGAAGGGCAGCCGTCCATCGACAAGAAAATCGGGCTGAATGAGCGACATCTCGCCGACCCGCGTGGAGGAGAGGAAGGCAACGTAGGCCCAACTCTGTACCAGGCACACGAGCACGGTAGCGTAACGGGTGTATTCATTGATCTTCTTCCGCCCCGCCTCTCCCTCCTTCTGCAGCCGCTCCAGCGGCGGCCACACCGTGCCGAGCAGCTGAAAGATGATCGAGGCGGAGATGTACGGCATGATCCCGAGACCGAAGATCGTGGCCTGAGAGAGCTGGCTCGCCGAAAAAACAGCGACCGTCTTGAGGAGATTGGCGATCCCCTCGGACTGTTCCGCGAAGGCGGTCATCGCCTTGGGATCCACGACGGGCAGGGGCACCTGCCAGCCCACGCGGTAGATTGCCAGCAGCCCGAGCGTCAGCAGGATTTTCTGCCGCAGTTCGGGGATCGTGAACACAATCCGCAACTTTTCCAGCACGGAACCGACTCCTCTGCGTGATGGGGCGTGGCAGACCACGCCCGGAACGTCGGCCCGAGCCTACCTGCCGGCGGGCGATTTCCGCGACGCCTTTTTCGCCGACTTTTTTCCAGGCCCTCGCTGCACGGCAGCCGGACCCGGAATTTCTGTCACGCTTCCGCCCGCCGCGGCGATCTTCTCACGGGCCTGAGCACTGAAGTGGTGGGCCGAAACCTTCAGTGCCTTGGAGAGCTCTCCGTTGCCGAGGATCTTCACCTCGTCCCAGACACCCTTGCAGACCCCCTCAGCACGGAGTGTCGCCGGGGAAACTTCCGCTCCGGCGGCGAACCGCTCCTGAAGCACCGCCACGTTCACGGCCACGACGGTTCGGGCATGGCTGTTGTGGAAGCCCCGTTTCGGGAGCCGGCGGATGAGCGGCGAACGGCCACCCTCGAAAATAGCCGGCGCGGACCAGCCGGCCAACTGCCCTTGGCCCTTGTGGCCCCGGCCCGACGTTTTGCCCCGGCCGGAGCCGGGGCCGCGGCCCACGCGGAGCCGCTTCTTGTTCTTGTGAACGCCACGGTTGACGTCGCTGGGTCTCATCGATGGGGCTCCAAACAGGAGAATGAAAGAATGGTCAGCGGGCCTGGTCGGCCCCGATCGTCACGCCACGCAGCCGCTCGACATCGGCCCGCGTCCGCAACTGCTTGAGGGCGTCGATCGTCGCCTTGACGAGATTCACTGGATTGGTCGAGCCGTGGCACTTCGTGAGAACGTCATGGATGCCGGCCGATTCGCAGACGGCCCGCACGGCCGCGCCGGCGATGATGCCCGTGCCGGGACTGGCCGGCAGCATGACCACCTTCGACGTCCCGCTGTGCCCCTCGACGCGGTGAGGGATCGTGCCGGATTCGACCGGTACCTGGACGAGATTCTTCATGCCGTCCTTGATCGCCTTCTCGACGGCGGGCGGCACCTCGTTGGCCTTGCCGTAGCCCACACCCACCTTGCCGCGACCGTTGCCGACGACCACGAGGCCGGCGAAGCTGAAGCGGCGACCGCCTTTGACCACGGTCGCGCACCGTCGCACTTTCACGACCTTCTCGGCGTATTCACCGCCGGCGCGTGATTCTCTGTCTTGTCTGGCTCCGGTCGACACCTGTGGCTCCCTTCGCGAAAACGCTTCTTCCCGATCGTCCTTTAAAACTCCAGCCCGGCTTCCCGGGCCGCGTCGGCCAAGGCCGCCACCCGCCCGTGGTACCGGAATTCCCCGCGGTCAAATGAAACCTTGGAGATTCCCGACGCCTTGGCACGCTCCGCCACCGCCCGACCGATCGCCGAGGCGGCGGCCTGGTTGCCGCCGAACCCCAAGTCGCCCTGGAGTTTCTTGTCCATCGTGCTGGCCGACACGAGCGTCCGGCCGGTCGAGTCGTCGATGATCTGGGCGTAGATGTGCTTGTGCGTGCGGAATACCGAGAGACGCGGCCGGTCCGCCGTGCCACGAATATGGCGACGAACCCGATGCCGTCGGCGGAGGCGTTGGCGAAGAATCGTGCGGGCGTGGTCCATGGCTTCGAGAAATCCGTGCTGGGGGTGCTGGCTTACTTGGTGACGGCCTTGCCGGCCTTGCGGCGAACCTGTTCGTTCTCATAGCGGATGCCCTTGCCCTTATAGGGCTCCGGCTTCCGCAACGACCGCACTTCGGCGGCGAACTGGCCCACCTGCTGCTTGTCGATGCCCTTGATGGAGATATGCGTCTGGTCGGGGCAGGTCACGGTGAGACCGGTCGGGATCGGCACCTGCAACTCGTTGGCGAAGCCGACGCGCAGCTGCAGCATGTTTTTCTGGATGGCCGCGAGGTACCCGACGCCGATGATCTCGAGTTTCTTCTCGTATCCCTTCGAAACCCCCTCGACCATGTTGGCCACGAGCGCCCGCGTCAGCCCATGCACGGAGCGGGACAGCCGGTCGTCGTTGGCCCGCTTCAAGGTGATGACACTGCCGCCGTCTCCGACCTCGACCGAGACGGCCGGATGCAGTCGATGCTCGAGCTTGCCCAACGGCCCCTCCACCTTGATCGCGCTGTCGGCGAGGGCGATCTTCACCCCCTTGGGGACTTGCACGGGGGCTTTGCCGATACGGGACATGATGCTGAACCCTTCTTCGTCTTCGTGAGTGCGTCGTCTTCGCCTGCGTGGCCTACCACAGCTCGCAGAGCACCTCGCCGCCGAGTTTGCGTTGCCGTGCTTCGCGGTCGCTCACCACCCCGCTCGACGTGGAGAGAATGGAGATTCCCATCCCGCCGAGGACCGGGCGAAGCCGTACCGAGCGGCTGTACACGCGGCGGCCCGGAGAGCTGACCCGCTTGATGTGGCGGATCAGTCGCTCACCGTTCGGACCGTACTTGAGTTCGAGCTGGAGGCTCGGCACCGTGCCCCCCTCGACCTCACGCCAGTCCCAGATGAAGCCTTCTCGCTTGAGCACGTCGGCCACGCCGCGTTTCACCTTCGACGTGGGCACCTCGACCGTGGGCCGCTCGATGCGGACCGCGTTGCGGATTCTGGTGAGCATGTCGGCAATTGGATCGGTCATCATGATCTATGGTCCCCTACCAACTGGCCTTGCGGACGCCCGGGATGCAGCCTTGATCGGCAAGCTTCCGGAAACAGATGCGGCACATCCCGAACTTGCGGTATACGGCCCGCGGCCGGCCACACAGCATGCAGCGATGCACCTTCCGCGTGGAGAACTTCGGCGGTCGCTTGGCGGCGGCGATCTTTGATTTGCTTGCCATACCTGATTCCTGCTGGCGACCCACCGTGGGTCGCGTCACGTCCTCGTCGTTCCTCGTGATGCGCCGCTACGCCGCGGCACCATCCTCGCCTTCCTTCTTGAGCGGCATCCCCATCGCCAGGAGAAACTCTCTGGCGTCGGCGTCCGTGCGGGCCGTCGTCACGAACGTGATGTTCATGCCCTGCGGCCTGGTGAACTTGTCGGGATTGATTTCCGGAAACACCATCTGCTCGGAAAGACCGAGACTGTAATTTCCGTGTCCATCGAACGCCGTCCGGGACAAACCGCGAAAATCGCGAACCCGAGGCAGGGCCAGCGAGACGAGCCGGTCGAAGAACTCGTACATCCGCCGACCGCGAAGGGTCACCTTGCACCCGATGGGGAGGTTCTCCCGCAGTTTGAAGCCGGAGACCGCCGCCTTCGAGAGCGTGGCGATCGGCTTTTGGCCGGTTACCTGGGCCATCGCCGACAACGCCTCCTCCAGATACTTCTTTTCGGTCACGGCGACGCCGACACCCATGTTGACGACGATCTTCTCGAGCTTCGGAATCGCGTGCGGATTGGTCGTGGCCAGCTTTTTTGCCAACTCCGGCCGCACGTTCTTCACGTAGTGCTCGAGCATCCGTGGCGTGCCGCCGGCCACCGGTGCCGGGTCTGCTGCTTTTGTTTTCTTTGCCATCGCGACGTTCCTGATCCCGAATCGTGTGTGTTGCCTATGCCTTCGCCTTGCGAATCGTTCCCAGGTCGGCCCCGCAGCGACGACAGACTCTCGACTTCGCGCCATCGGAACCGACCTTCACGCCCGCCCGCGTCGCCTTGCTGCAGCCCGTGCAGACGAGAGCGACGTTCGAGGCATTGATCGGCATCTCCTTGCTGAGCCGCCCGCCCTGCGGGTTCTTCTGGCTCCGCTTGATGTGCCGGTAGACGCGATTGACCCCCTCGACCACGAGTTTGCCCGTGGACGGGAACACGGAGAGTACTTTGGCCCGGGTGCCCCTGGCATTGCCGGACTTCACTTCGACGAGATCACCGGATCGGATCATCATCACACCACCTCGCTCGCCAGACTGACGATCTTCATGAAGTTGCGATCGCGCAATTCCCGGGCCACCGCCCCGAAGAT
>CAZONY010000025.1:0-14049 GCA_964581215.1 uncultured Chitinophagaceae bacterium
CCTCGCAGGGGTCGGCGTCAGGCTCGGCCCAGAAATCGATCGCCACGACGTCGCCAGTCGGGGCGATGGCGAAGCGGGCTTCGACCGCCGCCACCGACGTGGCCAGAGCATCGACCAGGGGCGGAGGATCCGCCGCCGGAACGATCGACGAACCGGGATGCGGATAGACCGGCATCGCGCCCCAATACTCGGTCCGCCCCATGGCCTCGGGGCCCTCGCGCAGGAGTCGCCGCCAGAGCAGCAGCGCGCCGAGCAGGCCGCCGCTGCCGGGAGGATTGGGCGTGGCATCGAGGTTGTCGCCGGCATCGACGTGCGTCGTTCCGGTCGGGAGATCGATCGAGCCCCGCGCGTCGGCCAGCACGATCCGAAATTCGCCCCCCTCGGCGAGCCGACCAGCGAGCACCCAGTCGCCCGACTGCCGCACCGACGCCGACCGGGCGGCCAAGCCGCGAGCCACGCGATCCCGCTCCACGACGTTGAAGAAGTGATTGGTGAAGCCCGGCCGGGCCTCGTAGAGGCCGCGCACGGCCTTCGGCAGATCGGCCGGGGGCTTGGCAGGGCCGGCTCCCGGCGGCCGCTCCCCTTCCTCGTCCGGGGCGACGAGCTTGGCCAATTGTGCCGGAGTATGCACGCCCGCCAGCCGCACGAGCGTGTCGATGCGGCGCCCCGATCTCCGATAGGTCAGTGGAACCTGCCATCCCGCGGGGAGTGTGCCGAGCACGTTCTTGAAGGCGTTGACGGTTCGGATCGGACGTCCGGCGATCGCAAGGATCTCGTCGTCGTACCGCAGTCCGCGACGAAATGCGTCGGATCGCTCGAGAATGTCGGAGACGACGACGCGGCCATCGGCACTGGTGGCCACGGTCGCCCCCAGCGTGGCATGGTCGACGAGCCGTCCACCGCGGAGGAAGCCGAGAAAGTTTCGCATCTGGTTGGCGGAGATCGCGTAGCCGACGCCGACGTTCACTCTCCCGCGTTTCTCGAACGAGGCACGGCCGTTGATGCCGATGATCCGTCCGGCGCCGTCGAAGAGACCGCCCCCGGAATTGCCGGGATTGATGGCGGCGTCCACCTGCAGGCAGTCGGTGTATTCGAGAATCGTGCCGGCTGGGAACTGGTAGCGGTGCACGCCCGACACGATACCCACGCTCACCGACGGCTGCAGGTCCGTGGCGAGCAGGAAGGGATTGCCGGCGGCGAAGCAGAAATCCCCCACCATCACCTCGTCGCTATCGGCCAGCGGGGCGAAGGGGAAGTCATCGCGGCCGACGAGTTTCACGAGGGCGACGTCCCCCGTCGGATCGAGTCCCACGAGCACGGCGTCGTAGAGGCGACCGTCCGCCAGGCCGCAGGTCATGGCCACGCCGGCGGGTTGCACGACGTGGAAGTTGGTGAGCACGTAGCCGTCGGCCGTGATCAGCACGCCCGATCCACCCCCGGCCTCGCCTGCGAAGATAGCGACGGCGGCCGGCACCGTCCGTCGGATGGTGTCGATCCGTCGCTGCTCGGCCTCCAGCACGGCCGTATCGACCGGCTCGACCGCCAGCGACGTCATGTGGCCGGCCGGCACGAGGGCGAACGCGACGACAAACACGTGGATGCCCAACCGGCGCATGGGGTCACTTCTCGAAGACGGGATCGTGAAACATGACCACGCCACCGGCCGGCCCCGCGGTGCCGTAGTCGACGGTCAGCGACAGTCGCCGCGCTGCCTGCAGGACGATCGGCCCGATCGGTGTGCGTTCCTGACCGCCCGGCGGAGTCGGATCGACGGTGCCGCGGAAGACCTCCGTTCCATCGATGGCGATCACGACGACGCTGCCGCCCGACGATGCCGAGCCTGCCGTTGAAAACGACGTCGCGAACGTGCGGCTTCCCGGGGGGATCCGCCAGACGGCCGTGGTGCGCGGCCGGACGACGAAATTGCGGGCCGGCGAATCACCGGCCGTATGGACCGCGCGGGGCTGGAAGAATCCGGCAACTCCCTCGATCGAGGCGAGCCCGCCGAAGAACGGCTCCACGTCGAGCTGTTCGGTGGGCAGCGTCGCCAGCCGCACGGTTCGGCCGGCCGCATAGTCGATCGCCTCGAGGGCCGAGGGAGGCAGCCGCACGTCATCGACGAGCAGTGCCTCCGGCGACCACGTGACCCGGGTCGCCGGCACGATGCCCCCAGCCACCCGGACGGACACCCCTCCCGGCGACGTCGGCTCGCGAAGCCAGCGCATGCCGACGACCCGATCCCGCTTCACTGGAATCGTCTCGCCGTCGAGGCTCACCGTGACGGTGTCGGCGGCGATGCTCGTGATCGCACAGGCGACGAACTGCACGCCCTCCCCCTTGGCGACGACGACTACGTCGGAATCGAGTTCCTCCGGAAGGGCTGTCAGCCATTCAGGATCGCCGGGTGTGGCCGCCGGCGGCGGGGTGCGGTCGCAGATGATGGTCTGCACCCGCGCGGCTGGCATCGTGACCGGTCCGGCGGGGGTCGTGAGCGTCAGCACCTCGCCATTCCAGGCGACGTCCGTCCCGGCGAGCCGCATTCCGTCGGTGCCGATCAGCCGGATTCGCGCAGCCGGTCGGGTTTCATCGCCGTCACGGGAGATCGTGCGGACGTCGTTCACGGCGAATGTCCGTTCGCCGGCAGGGGTGGTCAGCCGGATCTGCTCCGTCCCGATCGCGGCGAGTCCGCCCGTTTCCCGGACACCCGCCGTCGTTTCGATCGTCGTGGAGAGCGCCTCGTGCGCACCGCCCTGCGGCTCGCCTGCCCAGCCCACGCCCGATGCGACCGCGACGACGATCGCCACGCGGCTCGAAATCCCGATACATGAAGAGGGTGAGAAAGTCATCGCAGCAGGTTCCGCCGGCTCAGCGATCCGTTCCACCCGCTGCGAGCCGCTTGAAATACTGCTCGATCGCCTCGCGGTAATGCGGCGGGAATTCCCGGCCGATCTGTTGCAGGGCCTCCTCCCGCTGGTGGGGAGGAAGATTGCCCCAGCCCTCGCCGTCACCGAGATCGCGGTTTTTCACCTCCCCGGGGCCCTTCCCTTCGGCGATGCGGCTGTCGTCCATGGGGGAGCCGTTGCCGCCGCGGCCGGAGGCTCCAGCCCCGCTCGAGGACTGGCACTGGCACTGCTGTTCTTCGATCTTCGCGATGAGCTTGTCGAGCGACGCGATCACGCCGTCCTGCACGCCACGGGTCTTGGGGCCGGCGCGTCCGAGGTCGAGGCGGCGGGTGATGTCCCGCATCCGGCGGGCGATGTGGTCGAGCGAATCATCTTCGAGCGCCGCGATGTCGGCCCGCAGCAGCCGGGCCGTCCGTTCATACCGCACCGGAATCTCTCCGGCCCGCTCCAGCAACTGGTCCAGCAGATCGATCGCCCGGTCGGCATCGAGGAGCCAGAAGGAGCAGGCCGCCTGATGAAAGAGCAGCGCCGCCGGATCGAGGGCATCCTGCACCGACATGCCCGAGAGCATTTCCAGCCCTTCGTCGAACCGATCGTGACGGACGAAGTGGCGGCCGAGCCAGAGGCGGAGCGTCTCACGCTGAAAGGTCTCGGGGTCGTCGGCTGCGGAGGGGGCGGCGGCCGTCAGCCAGCCGACATCGATCGCCACGTCGCCCCGGGGGTCCTTCGCGAGATTCCCGATCGGAGCACACCGCGGATCGAGAAGGGCGAACGTTTCGACGGCCGCATCGAGCACGTCATGAGGAGCACGGTCATCGTTCCACAACGACCGGGCGACGGCGAGGGTCGCGGCATCGCCGTCGCGACGGGCGATCCATTCCAGCATCCGTGCCCGAACCGTCGTCGCGGCCGGTATCGACCATGAGGGCTGCCGCGAGAGATCGGCATCGCGTTCGGGCGTTTCAGCGGCCATGGCCGGCGCGGCCGGGCAGGCCGACGCGACCGCCATGATGATCAGGGCCCACCGCCGCCAGATGCCACTCGCATTGATCATGGGTCGCGCCCCGTGTCGCAGGGAAAGAGAGGTCCGAGCCGTCCACTCCATGATATCCGGGACCGGGCCGTCCGGCACGACGAATCCGCCGATCACTCCGTGCGGCCGGAGACGATCTCGTGGGCGGCCTGTTGGATGGAACGCTGGCGCTCGGCAAGCCGCTGCAGGGCCTCCAGCAGCTCCGGCGCGTCGGCCTGCTCGGCCCCGTCGGCCAGCACCTGGGAAAAACGCTCCGTTCGGGTGTTCACCCGCATCTGCAGCGACCGGATCATCTTGAGTTCGGCCAGCTTGTCCACCAGCGGCTGCTCGCCGGGCTCGGCCGGACGTCCGCCCGACGGGTTCGACTTTTGCTCCTGCTGATCCCGCTGCGCCTGCTCGAGGGCGGCGAGCATTTCCTCCAGCCCGGCCACCAGATCCCGGAGGATGCCCCGCGTGGTGCCGCCGACGTCGCCGCGGGCGAGACGGGCCGCCGCTTGCAGGGAATCGTCACGGACCTGCTCGAGCGCCTGCGGGATCGCCACGGCAGAGCCGTCATCGCGCACGAGTTCCAACGCCTTCATGGCCTCGGCCCCGATCTTCGTCTGTTCGCGGCCGAGTCGGGCCGACTCCAGCTGGAGTTCGCGGGCGGCGGGGCTCGCTGCGTCGGCCAGTTTTTCCGCGCCGGCCAGCACGCCGCGCTCCGCGCGAAGCATGGAGCGGATCCGTGTTTCCAGTTGCACCAGCAGCCGCTCCACCTCCTCCTCCCGCATCTGCCTGAGGATCTCCTCCAGCTCGGCCCGCGCGGTCTCCAGTTCCTCGATGGCCTTTTCCTGTTCGGCGCGGGCTTCGCGGCGGTTGGCCTCCTCGAGACGCTTCTGGGCGTCGCGCATCCTTTTTTCCGCAGACTGTAGCCGTTGGCGGGTGCGGCTTGCTCGTGATGCCTCGTCGTCACCCTCCTGGGACTCGCCCGGGGGCTGTCCCTGCTGTCCTTGCTGTCCCTGCTGTCCCTGCTGTCCCTGCTGTCCCTGCTGTCCTTGCTGTCCTTGCTGTCCTTGCTGTCCTTGCTGTCCTTGCTCGCCGGGCGACTGCGGGCTCTCCGACCCTTCAGAACCTTCAGATTGTTTCTCGCCCTCGCCCCCTTCGGACCCGGGCTTCTGGCCGTCTGCGCCGGGCTCCTTCTTCCGTCCCTGGTCGTCGGCGGAGTCCCCTGGTTCCATCCGCTTCGCGAAGCCGCCGACATCGCCGGCCAGGTCGCGGGTTTCCTCGGCCAGCGACTCCTGTCGCTCGGCAAGATCCCGCTCGTCGCCACCGTATTCGGTCGAGCCGCCGATCCCGCGCTGTTTGGCGATCAACTTGGAAACGCGGGCCAGAAACCGCTTCACTTCTTCCTTCGTGTCGGCGAGATCCTTGTCGGCATCGCCGGACTCCAGGACGGCGAGCAACTCCTTCATGCGGTCGATGGCGTCGGACTGGCCGGTCCCCGCCTTGAGCAGTTGGTTCTTCTCGAGAAGCCGGACGATCGTGTCGAGCCGGTCACCAACCTCCGCCTGGCGTGCCTGCTCGAACACGTTCCTCAGCAGGGCGGCCCGCCGCGGATCGGACGAGGCCAGGAGATCAGCCAGTCTCAGGAAGGATTTTTCCAGGTCACGAAACTGCTGCAGCAATCCCTGCTCCCTGGCGGCCAGCGTCGCCTCGGAATCGGCGGGTGCTGTGTCGGCCGCGGCCCCGCCGCCGACCGGCCCGAGGAGGCAGGAGAGACCGAGGAGGATCGCCCACGATGTCGTCCGTCGGCAACAAGCGACGTTCATAAACCCTCCAGCGCTTCGCGGGCCCGCTTCTTCTGCTGCTCGAGCGTGTCGGCGCGAATCTCCTCCTGCGTGCGGATCACGCCGCGGAGTCGCTCGATCACCTCGTTGAACGACTCCAACTCAACCATCATAGCCAGCACGGCTCGCATCCGGGCCAGGAGTTCGTCGGCCTGCAGCAGGAGATCGCGGCGGGCGCCGGCCGTGTCGGCCGCACCGCGGCAGGCGGCCGCCAGCGGGGGCAGGCCGTTCTTCGCGATGCCCGCGAGCGGATCGGCGATCTGCCGGATGAGGCGGACCTCCAGTTCCGGCGTCAGCAAGGCGTTGTTCAGCAGCTCCAGGTGGATGTCACGAAACGAGGTGGCGATTTCGGCTGTCTCGCCGGCAGCCCGCCCGGCCGACTCTCCCAGTCGCGTTCGCGCGAGCGATGCTTCCTCCCCGGTCGAGGCCGCGGACGCCAACTGGTCGCGGGCCTGCTCGCAGTCGGCCAGGACGCTTTCGAACCGCCGTCGCAGGATCACTTCCCGGGCCTCGAGCATCGCCTGGAGGGCCTCGGGGGCGACCACGTCGAGCGTCCACGCGCCGCCCGAGCCGCGATTGGGCCCGCCGGCGAGCGTGCAGCTGTCGGTGGCTGTCACCGTCAGCGTGAGTCGGCTGCCGATCGCGAGGGCCAGCGGCTGCAGCAGCATCTCCTCGGCCGACTCTGGCGGGAGTTCCACCACCGCCGTGCCCGGCCGCACCCTCGCGATCGGCTGCACCACGTCGCGGGCGGCCGCGGCCCCCTGCGGGCCCGCCGCGGCAATCGAGATCGTCACGTCCGCCGCGGCGAGGCCATGGTCGTCGGTGATCGTGCCGATGATCGGGAGCTTCGCGCTGGGGGTGACGGCGGTGGAGATTCCGTGCAGCCGCAACACGGTCTGCGGCGGCTCGTCGGGAACCGCCGAGATCGTGAAGGTGATCGGGGCGCGGTTCACGAGGCCGTCGGTGTCGGTGAAATGGACGATGACCGTGCGGTCGGTCATCACGTCGTCGATCCGGGCGGTGACCGACCGCGTTGCCGAGCCGCCGACGTCCGCAAGGTGGCCGATCGGAGTCTCCACTCCGCCGTCGATCACGGCCAGCGACGCGGCTGACAGGTCCTTGGAGGCGGTGCACGTGATCTCGACAGCGGATCCCCGCGGCACCGGCACGACACGGGAGGCGGTGGCCCGTCGCGTTCCGCCTCCGAGGTAGTCGGGAAGCGTCGTCGCAATCACGAGATCCGCCAGCGCCGGCGGATCGACCACCTCCACGCGCAGCGGCCGGAGGCGGGCGTCGCCGCCGCGCACCTCCAGGTCGAGCGACTCGCCGAGCCCCTTGAAGACGTGGCCGAACACCTGGCCGTCGTCGGTGCGGCCGCCGCGGGTTCCCATCCGGTCGGTGCGCCAGCCCCTCCCCTGCGAATCGACACCGCGGGATCGCAGATCGACGACCTCGGGCAGGTGCCGGTCGGCCTCGGCCCGCACGAGCACCTCGACATCGGTGCCACGCGCGACGATCCGCCGGCCATCGACGAAGCCTTCCGCTTCCAGCCGCACGCGGCGCGGCCAGGCGTCATCCTGCAGCATGAGCATCCTCGAGGCCCAGATTTGGGCGGCCTGGGGCTGGCCGGCCACCAACGCGGCGACGGTCGCCGTCGCCAGAAGGCCGGCGCCCGCCAGTGATCCCAGGCTGCGGCGGCGGAAGATCGACGCCGGACGAACCGTCTCGAGCCGATCGGCCGCCGCGGCCGACGTGCGGGCCAGGAGCGACCCGCTGGCGTCATCGCGGGCCGCCTGGGAAAGCTCGATCGCCGTCGAGAGGCTGTCGCGGAAGTGCGGATCGGCACGCTCGACGAGAAGTGCCAATTGGGCATCGTGGAGGGGGGCGGCCAAGCGGCCCACGAGTTTGGTGGCCAGCAGCCACCCGAGCCCGATGCCCGCAGCCACCAGGGTCGCCGCTCGCACCTGCCACGGGGGCTCGAGCATCCAGTCGACGAGGAGCGACACCCAGAACACCGCCGCCGCCCACAGGAGCAGCAGGCCGAGGGTCTCGATCCAAACCCATCGTCGCGTCCGGCGACGCAGCCGGGCCAACGCCTCCCGCAGCCGGGCGATGTCGGCATCGAAGCTGGACGATGACGATGGGGGAGCGACGGTCGTGTTCATGGCGGCGGGTGTGGGTCAGGCGAGGCGGACGAGACGACGAACGATCCACTCGATGCACAGCAGGCCGACGCCCAGTCCCATCAGGATGGCGTTGAGCCGTTGCTTGAAGGCCGAGTCGGGAGCCCCGGTCTCGTACTCGCGGCGGGAACGGTCGGCGATCCGGTCGGCGATCGCCGCGGCGTCGGCGGCGGACCAGACGGCATCGGGAAGGAATCGTGGCACGCCGCCCGTCATGGTGGCCACCTGCTCGAGCGTGGCCCGCTCGAGGCGCGGCCGTTCGAGTTCGCGGTCAGGCAGGCGGGCTTGAATCCGTCGCGATACCCGCTCGTCGCCGTCGAGATCGACGTCGATGAGCCAGGAGCCTTCCCGCGCCGCTACGAAACCGCCCCGCAGCGATCCGGGCCGATCCGGATCGGCGGCCAGCGGGACCGTCAGCGGACGGCCGTCCGGCCCGGTGACCGTGCACGTGGCCTTCAGCGGGCCGGCAGCGCCGTCGGGCGCGACGACGCTCAGAGCCACGGTGCCGCCGACGGCGAACCGGTCGCGATCGACCAGCAATCGGGCCCGTCGGGAGCCGCGGAGGAGCCGTCCCTGCGATACGTGCCGCGCCAACTGCGTGACGAGCCGCTCGTGGACGGCGTCGTCGATTCTCCGCAGCCGCCACAATTCGCCGCTGCCGAGATACAACACCGAGCCCGATCCGTAAAACTGTCCGGCGATGAAGATCGGCTGCGATTCGGCGGAGCCCACGCCGCCCGCCGGTTGCGGTCGCGCGTAGACCGTGGCGCCCGGCTTCGCGGCCGTGGCGTCGAAGCAGGAGAATACGCCGGGAAATTCCCCCCAGACGGTCTGGCTGCCGATGCGACTGGCGGCGAGCCAGAGAAACTCCGCGTCCTGACCGTCGCGGGTGAAGGCCAGGGGGAGCGGTTCGCCCCGTCCGGCGGCCGCGTCCAGCGGAAGCCGCAGCGAGCGGCCGAGATCGACCGGGTGGAGATCCCGGATCGTCGTCGTGCCCGCGTCCGCCAGCCAGGCGTCGGTGAAGATGCCGCCGGCGACCAGGATCAGGCCCCCCGACTCGCGCCCCACCCAGCGTTCCAGCCGCGCCTGCGCGGCCGCGTCGAGCAAGCGCCAGTCGTAGTCGATGGCGATGATCACGTCGTAGGCGTCGAGGGCTTCCGCCGACTCGGGAAACGCGGCCAGAATCTTCCGCGCGTCCTGAGAAACGCCCTGTGAGGCGGTGCCGAGGAGAACATCGACGGCAAAGCTCTTGTCGCGATCGAGCACGTTTCGCATGAACTGGTATTCGCGGCTCGGGCCGCCGGCCATCAGCAGCACCTGGGTCACCCGATCCACCACCTCGACCTCGGCCAGTTGAGCATTGTCGCCCGGCGTGCGGTCGGCGGGCGGAGGCTGCACCCGTAGCATGAGCGATCGGCGGCCCGTGGCGTCGAGGCCCGGCACGTCGAAGCGGGCCGCCACGAGATCGCCATCACTTCCCAGCACGACATCCTCGGCATCGAGAACCCGGCCCTGCGATCCGGCTGAGGCCGCGGGCCCCCCCTGCTCCGTCGAGAGTTCGGCCAGCTCCACCCGAACCCGTTGGCCGGCCAGGCCCTGGGCCTGCAGGTAGCCCGTCACCGTGAACCGGTCGCCGGGAAACACCCGGGCCGGCGCCACGACGTCGGCCACCCGCACGTTGGCCGGTAGCCGTTCGCTGCCGATCCCGATCGGGAAGACGGGCACCCCCGCCTCGGCCAGCGCCGTCGCCGCGACCGTCGGGTCGGTGCCGGCGTTCGTCGCGCCGTCGGTAAGCACGATGACGCCGGCCAGCACACCGGAGGGCTCGCGTTCGAGAACGCCGGCCAGCGCGTCGCCCAGACGCGTCTCGAATCCACGCGGCTCGGTTCGCGACTGCCACTCGGCCTCGTCAGGGGCACGCTCGTCCGTCGCCAGCGGCTGCACCACCAGCTGTTCCGCGTCGGCGTCGAACCGCCAGAGCGACACCTCGTGGCGGGGCGCGAGCGTTCGGAGCAGGCCGCCCGCGGAGAGGATCTCGTGGGCCTGCGCGGTGCGAGTCGCGGCGTCGGCCGTCGGAGCGGAGGCCCCTTCGCCCGGCGGCGGGTCGGCGAGCGTCATGCTGGCGCTGGAATCGACCAGCACCGCCACCCGCGACGGCGACACGATCTCATGCTCGGTCGTCCGCTCGAAATCGAGATAGGCCGCCACGAGTGCCGCCACCGCGCCCACGCGGAGCGCGGCCAGAAGCACCGCCACGCCACGGGGCAACTCGGCCGCATCGCGGCGAACCATCACCACCACGAATGCCACGAGCCCGGCCACCACGAGCAGCAGCGCGGGCATCTGCCACCAGTCGGTGAAGCCGTCCACGAGGCCGCTGACGATCCGGTGCTGCACCGAACCGGCGACTGCCGCGAACGGGGGAAATGACGGGGCGTGAGGCATCAGGAGGTCTTGCTCCGCGGAAGGTAACTGGCGGCGGAGGCGAGCAGCTGTTCGAGGACGAGCACGATCAGGAGGGCATGCAGGAGCGGGGCGAGCAGCGGGATGCCGGCGAGCGCTCCGGCCTCGGGCTGGAGGCTTTCGGCCGCGTCGTAGAGGAACGGGATGCCCACCAACGCCCGGTCGAGCCGGTCGCGGCCCATCCGCTCGAGGGCCCCTTCCCCGGGATTGACGTTGACCGCGAACAGCCGCTCCCGCTCGGTGCCGTCGAGCCGCCGCCACCGCGCCACACATGGCCCGGAGGCGACCGTGGCCGGCAGCGTGGCCACGAGCCCGTCCGGTTCCGCGGCCGTTCCGGTGACATGGATGACTCCGCCATCGGGGGGCGTGGCGAAATCGACCTCGATCTCGTCGGTGCCCGGCTCCAGCCGGACGGTGACCGGTGATCCCACCACCAGCGATTCGGCCCTGCGCCGGGTGCGGGCCAGATGGTTTTGCAGTTCGAGCATCACCACCACCCAGGAAGGATTCCCGCGGGCCCAGGTGTTCCATTGCGGCGCTGCCGAAGAAAGCACGGCGACGACGAGGCCGTCACCGAATGGCTGCTCGACGACGAACGGCGCTCCGGTGCGGAGGGAGAGCAGCCGGCGAAGGCCGCTGCCCGTCCGGGGGGAAAACGTCCGCTCGACCGCCATGAATCGATCGACCCGCACCGCGTCGAGCAGCGGGTTGCGTTGGCCTGACAAGACGGCCACGACGGGATGGTCCTCGACGACGACGTCGGGGGCCGCCGCCGCCGCTGCCGCGTCCGGAAGCAGGTCGATCGCGCCGGCCAGGGGCACGGGGAACAATCCCGAGCCATCGCGATGCAGGCTCTGCGTGTAGGCGGCCGGGTTCGTCCGTGGGCCGACGAAGAAAACGACCCCGCCGCCGTCGGCCGCGAATTGCTCCAGTGGCGCGATCTCGTCGGCTTTGAGTCGCTCTACATCGAGCAGCCAGACACCGGCAAAGGCCTCGAGATCCAGCGTGGCCAGGGCCCCGGGGGGTTCGATCCGCGGTCGCAGTCCGGTGGGAGCGCCCGCCCCGGGGGCCAGGGCCGCCGCCAGATAGAACGCATCTCCCGGGCCGCTCCGGTCGCGGTCTCCGGAGGCTTTTCCGGCATCGGCGAGGCTGCCGTCGATGAGGAGCACGTCCACCCGATCAGCCACGTCGATGACGGCGGTGCGGCGGTTGTCGGCGGGCACCGCGTCGGTGCCGATCCGCGCCTCGACGGTATGGCCGCCGGCCGTGCCGAATCGGGCGTCGAATCGCTGCTTCGCCGTGCCGTTCGCGGCGATCTCACCGATCCGGACGCCCGGTCGCGTCCCGCCGTCTTCCCAGAGATCGACCGGCACGTCGCGAACCGGTCTGGCGGCGTGGTTTCGCACGGTCACCTCCATGGGCACCACGACGTCCACCGCCGGCACGCCTCCCACGGGTTCCAGCCGTTCGATGGAAAGATTGAACGATGCATCGTCGTCCGCCGCGCAATCGACCAGATGCACCTGAACTCCCGCATCGGCCAGCCGCCGGATCTGATCGGCGAGGTCGTCCGCTCCCTTCCAGTCGCGGGCGCGGAAGTCGCTCACGAGCCACACCACGCCCGCGGCACCGCCGCCGAGCGCCTCGGCCGCGGCCGCCAGGGGAGGCTGCGGCCCGCAATCGGTGGCCGAGACCGCGAAGGTGGCCAGCAGGTCGCGCACCTGCTGCACGACCGCCGGCGAGACCGTTTGCCCGGTGAGGTCGAAGCCGGGCGCGGCCCCGGATGCCGCGGGCAGCGCGAGCCGGGCGAACCGTCCGATCGAGAGTTCCTGCCGGCCGGCCGCCGTCGCCAGATCGACCGCGATCCGCTCCACGACCCGCCGCCCCCGATCGAATGCCGTGACTGCTTCCGGCCCCGCGGCCGCTCCCGCCCCGGAGGCGTCGGCCATCGAGAAACTGTCGTCGAGGAGCACGACGTGCGCGGTTCTTCCTCCGCCGAGCATGCCGGCCAGTGGACTCGTCCACCGGGGGCCGGCGAGGGCCAGCACGATTCCCAGGACCGCAGCCACCCTGAGGAGCAGGAGCAGGAGTTGCTTGAGAAGAACACGCGTCCGGAACTTTCGCTGGCTGGCGAGCAGAAACTCCATCGCCGCCCACCGCACCCGCTTGTGTCGCAACAGGTTGATGAGGTGGATGACGATCGGCACCGCGACCAGCGGCAGACCCCACCACAGCAACGACTGGAAATCGAACGAGGGCATGGCGAACGAGTGACGGCCTTACACGGCCATGCTGGCGCGACGGGAGAGGAATCGCACGAGGGCCGCATCGAGCGGCTCGCCGGTGCGCACGAGCGAGTAGTCGGCCCGGGCCGCAGCGGCCTGCTGGCGGGCGGCGGCGAGGAACTCGCCGAGGGCCGCCAGGTAGCCGTCGCGCAGGGCCCGCGGGTTGCAGGCGACGTGGTCGGGGAGTTCGAGACCCTCGAACCGCGTGGGGCCGTCGAAGGGGAAGTCGAGTTCGTCGTCGTCCATGACGTGCAGCAACACGAGATCATGGCCGCGCCGACGGAGCATCTGCATGCCCTTGGCGATCCCCTCCCGGTCTCCCAGCAGATCGGAAAGGATGATCACGAGGCCGCGACGCGGCAGCGTCTCGGACAGGCTGCGGAGCACCGGCAGGAACGCGGTGGTCTGTCCGCCGCCAGCCGTTCGCGATTCGAGCACTTCGACGATGCTCGTCAGGTGCGACCGCTTCATGCGGGCCGGCACGCTCGCCCGCACGGCGTCGTCGAAGACAACGCAGCCCGCGGCGTCGCCATGCGACAGGCCGAGCCAGGCGAGGCTGGCGGCGAGCGTCGCCGCGCAATCGTATTTCGAGAGCGGCCCCGAGGCGTAGTCCATGCTCGCCGAGCCGTCCACGAGGAGCGTCAGCCGGAGGTTCGTCTCCTCCTCGAACTCCTTCACGGTGAGTCGATCCTGCCGCCCCCACACTTTCCAGTCGACCCGCCGGAGGTCGTCCCCCCGCACATACTCGCGGTGCTGGAGAAACTCCACCGACTGCCCCTTGTAAGGGCTCTTGTGGAGGCCCGCGAGCACGCCCTCGACGACGGCTCTCGCCCGCAATTCGAGCTGTGCGATCCGGGCGATCGCCTCAGGATGCAAATATCGTCTGGAAGCGGGAGTCACGCGACAGCTCGTCCTCTCGGGCCGGGGTGGTCTGGATGATGCGTTCGATGATGGCGTCGGGCGTGACGCCCTCGCTCTCGGCGGCGAAGCCGACGACGATCCGATGCCGCAAGACGGGCGCCGCCAAAATCTGAATGTCTTCCAGGGACACGTGGCTGCGGCCCTGCAGCACGGCACGGGTCTTGGCTCCCACCACCAGGAACTGCACGGCCCGCGGGCCGGCGCCCCAGACGAGTTGGTCGGAGACGAACTCCGGCACTCCCGGCTCGCCCCGGCGTGTCTGCCGCACCAAGGCCAACGCGTACCGCACGAGGTGGTCGCTGATCGGCACCTGCCGGACGGCTGATTGCAGCGCGAGGATGTCATGGGCGGCGAGCACCGGCCGCGGCTCCTCCATCGCCCCGCCCGTCGTCCGCCGCGCGATCTCGAACTCGTCGGCGAATGACGGATAGCGGA
>CAZONY010000026.1:0-13750 GCA_964581215.1 uncultured Chitinophagaceae bacterium
TCCTTGGCATTCCCTCCGACCGTCTAAGCGGCAAAAGGCCAGGATGGCTTTTGCCAGGTGCTTCGGAGAGACTTGGAAGTCACGCAGGCATCGCCGGATGCGATGCCGACGGTCGAGGGAATCCTTGGCATTCCCTCCGACCGTCTAAGCGGCAAAAGGCCAGGATGGCTTTTGCCAGGTGCTTCGGAGAGACTTGGAAGTCACGCAGGCATCGCCGGATGCGATGCCGACGGTCGAGGGAATCCTTGGCATTCCCTCCGACCGTCTAAGCGGCAAAAGGCCAGGATGGCTTTTGCCGCGATAAAGATAGGGCGACTAGCTCAATTGGTCAGAGCACCTCGTTTACACCGAGGGGGTTGGGGGTTCGAGTCCCTCGTCGCCCAGTTTTCTCGAGTTGGCGGATTTTTGTTCCCCTGCGAAAAATTCCGTCCGCTTTGCCGGCCGACCGGACAGCAAGGCATCAGCCCACGATCTCGCCGGCCCAGAGCCGACGGAGGAAATCGGCGACGGGAAGGACGCGACACGGCTCGTATCGCGCCTCGCGGGTGCCGAGATAAACCCCAAATGAACTGACTTTTTTCGCGCCGAGTTCGGAGCACAGACGGGCCGGCCCACGACTAGCGACCGGTCGCCAGGCTGTCGCCGCCTTGACCTCGATCGCCGTGTAGCCGGCGGCGGTTTCGCAGAGAAAGTCCACTTCGACACCGTCCGGCGTTCGCCAGAAAAAGAGCGGATAGCCGAGCCCGCTGTATTCCAAATAGGCGCAGAGCTCGTTGTGAACGAGCGTCTCCAAGAGCGCACCGCGTTCCTCCGGCGCGACCGGATAGGGGAGCCGTCCGGAGAGAGCCCGGGCCACGCCGCCGTCGAAGAGGTAAAACTTCGGATGGCTGACCTGTTTCGTGGCCCGCTTGAGCTTCCAGGCCGGCAGCCACGAGCCGAGCAGCGTATCGACGAGAATCTCAAACCAATTCTGCACCGACTGCCGGCTCACGCCCGCGTCGCGGGCAATGCCGGCCGCGCTCGTCAGTTGTGCGTTCTGCCGCGCCGCCACCTCGAGGAAGCGTGCGAAGCCGCCCAGGTTTCGCGTCAGCGCCTCAGCCCGGATTTCCTCCTGTAGATAGGTGAGGGCGTAACTCCGAAGAAAAGCCTGCGGGGCACCGCCGGTGACGGCCAAGGGGAGCGATCCGAACTCGATCATGCGGTCGACATCGATGCCCGATTCGATCTCCGCGGATACGAGCGGGTAGAGACGCCTCACGTCGGCCCGGCCGGCAAGCAGGTTGGTGCCTCCGCGGCGCAGTTTCCGGGCGCTCGATCCGGAGAGTACGAACCGCAGCCTGCGTGACTCGATCAGCCGGTGCACCTCGTCGAGGAGAGCCGGCACCTTCTGGATCTCGTCGATCGCCACCCAGCCCCCGGCTGGCAACCCCGCGGTCTCGCGGGCCAACAATCCCGGGTCGGCGGCCAGACGGATGGCCTCCGCGGCGTCGAGGAGGTCATAGCTCACGTCCGGCCGGAGGGCGGACCGAATCCACGTCGACTTGCCGGTGCCGCGCGGCCCGAACAAAAAGCAGGAGCGATCTGGAAGCGGGCATCGACGCGGAAACATAGTTGGCATTTTACCCGCAAAAACGCTAACAGCAATTGCGGTGCGAAGAGGAGCCTCCGCGGCAGGTTGCTCATGGGAATTGATCCGCTGGGCGCAGCGGACCGCACGCGCTCGGTTGCGCAGGCTGATCAGCCGGGCCTCTCCGCCCCCGCAGCGGCTCCCCCGAAGCGATTAGGCACCGAGCCGTGACGCGGCCAGCTGGCGGAAGGCCGCCTCGGTCTGCGGGTAGTCGTGCAACAGCCGGAGAAAGTCTTCCCGCCGCAGGACGAGCAGGTCGCTCGGCGTGACCGCCCGCACCGTGGCGCTGCGGGGCCGGTCGTGAACCGCGGCGATCTCGCCGAAACAGTCGCCGTCGCCGAGCGTCGCCAGGCAGTGGCCTCCCTCCCCCTCCACCACGAGCGCACCGAGACAGACGACGTAGACGTCCCCCGACCGCTCGCCCCGCTCCACCACCACCTCCCCCGGAGCCACGCTCCGCGGCTCGAAGGCCAGCGCGAGGGCGTTGAGCAGGACCGGCGGAGCATCGGTGAACAGGGCACTGCGGAGGAGCACGTCGCGGGTGAGGCACTCGTGCCAATGGCGGCCATCCCGGGCGAGCAGGTCGTGGGCTGCCCGCGGGCCCCAGGTGCCCGCCGGGTAGTTGGGAAATTCCGCCGCGGACGCGTCTCGCCAGGCGTCGAGCACCGGCTGCACGATCCGCCATGAACGCTCCACGAAGTCGGTCCGCGAAAACAGCGTCGGGTCGGCGTTGAGCGCAGCGTAGAGCAGCACCTCGTAGCCCGTGCCCCGCGCGGCCTCGAACGTATCGGCGTAGTCGAACCGCATGCCGGCCCGCTGAAGCTGAAACATCGGGCCCGGCCGCTTCGCCCGCACGCGAATCTCCACTCCCTGTCGCGGCTGGATGTGGAAGACGAGCAGATTCGGCTCGTCCCCGGCCCCGCCTCCGCCCCGGAACTGCACCACCACCTCGGTGCCCCGCTTCAAGAGCGCCTTGCCGCTGCGGAGGTAGACCGGCGTGCCGGCCCAGCGGTCGTTGTCGATGTGGAGCTTCAAGGCCGCATACGTCGGCGTGACTGATCCTGGATCCACCCGCGGTTCCTCGCGGTAACCCGCCGCCGGAGTGCCGTCCGGCCGGCGGCCCGCCCCGTACTGGCCGCGGACGCAGTCGCGGGCGACGTCCGCCGCCGAGGGCGCCCGCACCGTCTCGAGCAGCCGCGACTTGGCCTCGCGGATCGCCGCGGGGTCGAGGGACGCGGGCAGCTCCATGCAGACGTAGGCCAGCATCTGCATGAGATGGTTCTGAAGCATGTCACGCACCACGCCCGTGGCGTCGTAGTAGTCGCCCCGGGTCTCCACGCCCACGGTCTCCGCCGCCGAGATCTGCACGTGGTCGATGTGTCGCGAGTTCCAGAGCGGCTCGAACATCGCGTTTGCCAGCCGAAAGGCCAGAAGGTTTTGGACCGTCTCCTTCCCGAGGTAGTGGTCGATGCGATAGATCTCGTCCTCGCGCCACCGCGCGAGCAGATCCCGGTTGAGCGCGACCGCCGTGTCGAGACTCTTGCCGAAGGGCTTTTCCACGATGATTCGCCGCCCGCCCGGCATCCGCGTGAAGCCGGCCTCGTCGAGCAACCGGTTCACCGTGGCGAAGAAGTCGGGAGCAATCGCCAGGTAGAGGAGCGTGTTGCCCGCGGCGCCGTGCGCGGCCGCCACGCGATCCACGACGCTGCGAAGGCGTTCGTAGGCGGCGGGGTCACCGAAGTCTCCCGACATGTAGTGGAGCCGTGACTCGAGCCACTCCCAGCGGGCCGCGTCGAAGGCATCGCGGGTATGGAACCGCGCGATGTCCTGCCGCTGCTGGGCCCGGAACGACTCGGTGTCGAGATCGCGACGGGCCATGCCGACGACGGCGAAGCCCTCGGGCAGCAGGCCGTCGCAGGCGAGGTTGTAGAGCGCCGGCAGCAGGAGTCGCTTCGTAAGGTCGCCGGACGCCCCGAGAATCACGAGCACCCCGGGAGCGGCGACGATGGGCCCCGCCCGGCCGGAGGAGAGCGGGCCACCGGAATCAAATCGTTGCATGGACGAAAATCGTACCAGGAGCCGCTTCTTACCGAGATTGCGAAACCTGCCCAGAGCGGGCTATCCTTCCGGCTCCGGGTTTCCGGCCCGCGACGGGTGAAATGGAGTTCCCCGCATGAAGCGCATGCCCCGCATGCCGACGGCCATGGCCGCCGGCGTTTGCGCGATCGCCCTCACTCTCGCTCTCGCCACACCCGCCACCGTGCGCGGTGACGAGCCGCGAGGCGCGCCGGGCGTGCTGCCGCTGCCCCCCGTCGATCCGGCCGACCCGATCCCGCTCGGGGAAGAGCATCTCGGGCCCGACCTCTCGCGGCAGACGGCGGGAGAGGCGGCCCTCAAGAGCCAGGGGTGCATCGCCTGCCATCAGGGCGTGGGCGACATGCACCGGAGCCCGAACGTCCACCTCGGCTGCACCGACTGCCACGGCGGCAACGCCTGCGCGACGACGAAGCACGAAGCCCATGTCCATCCGAAATACCCCGAGGCCTGGCCCGGGTCCGCCAACCCGCAACGGTCCTACACGCTCCTCAACCACGAGTCGCCCGCGTTCGTGCGGTTCGTGAACCCCGGCGACCTGCGGGTGGCGCACGAGAGCTGCGGCGGCTGCCACGCGTCGATGGTGCTGCAGGTTCGCAAGAGCATGATGACCCACGGCTGCATGCTCTGGAACGCCGCGCTCTACAACAACGGCTCGATCGCCACCAAGCCGGCCTGCTTCGGCGAGAGCTACAGCCCCGAGGGGAAGGGGCAGCGGCTCCAGACCGTGCCGCCACCGACCGACGACCAGCGGCGCTACGAGGCGATCGTCCGCTACCTCGACCCCCTGCCCCGGTTCGAGCGGCAGCAGCCGGGCAACGTCCTGCGGATCTTCGAACGGGGCGGACGGTTCCGGCCGGAACTCGGCAACCCCGAGCGGCTCGAGGAGAACGGCCGGCCGCGGACGCGGCTCTCCGTCCGCGGTCTCGGCACCGAGAACCGCACCGACCCGGTCTTCGTGGGCCTCAACAAGACGCGGCTGCTCGATCCCACGCTCAACTTCCTCGGCACGAACGACCAACCCGGCGACTACCGCTCCAGCGGCTGCACGGCCTGCCACGTCGTCTACGCCAACGACCGCTCGCCGGTCCATTCCGGCCCCTACCACGTCTACGGCAACCGCGGCTTCAGCTTCTCCCCCGACCCGACGATCCCCAAGAACGAGAGCGGCCATCCGATCCACCACCAGTTCGCCCCCGGCAACGCCGTCCCCACGAGCCAGTGCATCGTCTGTCACATGCACCCCGGCACGACCGTCATGAACAGCTACATCGGCTACATGTGGTGGGACGAGGAGACCGACGCCGATCTCATCTACCCGAAACAGCAGCGCTACCCGACGGCCGAAGAGGCGCTCAACGTCCAGTTCCGCAACCCCAATGAATCGGCTTCGCGCAACATGCTGTCGGACCCCGAGTTTCTCGCCGGCCTGGCCGACCTCAACGACCGCACCCGCGAGACGCAATTCGGCGACTTCCACGGCCACGGTTGGGCCTACCGCGCTGTCTTCAAGCACGACTGGCAGGGGCGGCTGCTCGACCACAAGGGCGACCTGGTCGCCGACGACGGCACCGCCGCCCGGCAGGCCGCGGTGCGGATGCCCGAGCGGGTGAAGGAGGTCTACCGCGACGCCGACCGCAAGACCCGCGCGCAGGTGCGTGCGGAGGAGGCCGCCGTGGCTCACGAGCGCGACGGCCTGCCCGTGCACATGCTCGACGTCCACATGGAACGCGGCATGCACTGCGTGGACTGCCACTTCATCCAGGACATGCACGGCAACACGAAGCTCTACGGCGAGGTCCGGGCGGCGATCGAGATCGGCTGCGTCGATTGCCACGGGACGGTCGATCGGATCGCGACGCTGCGCACCAGCGGACCGGCGTCGGACACCTCGAGCCCGGAGGGGGGCCGCGACCTGCGGACGCTCCGCACCCCGGCAGGCAAGCCGCGGTTCTATGTGGAGGGAGACCGCATCTACCAAAACTCGATGGTCGAGGAAAATCTCACGTGGGAGATCACCCAGACGAAGGCGACCGTCGATCCGGCGAGCGACCACTACAACGCCGTGTCGGCCTTCGCGAAGACGATCCGCTGGTCCGACGACGGAGCACTCGAGTGGGGCGGAGCGCCGGGCTCGGGGCGGTGCGCCCATGAGAACGAACGCATCAGCTGCATCGCCTGCCACAGCTCATGGAATCCGAGCTGCTTCGGCTGCCACCTCACCCAGAAGGCCAACAAGAAGTCTCCCAACCTCCACTACGAGGGAGACGTGTCGCGCAACCTCACGGCCTACAACTTCCAGACGCTGCGGGACGACGTCTTCATGCTCGGCCGGGATGGCAACGCCACCGGCAACCGGATCGGGCCGTCGCGGTCGAGCTGCGCAATCCACGTCGGCTCCTACAACGCCAACCGTGAGTCGATCTACGTGCAGCAGCAGACGATTTCCGCGGAAGGCTTCAGTGGCATCGCCTTCTCGACCAACGTGCCCCACACGGTTCGCGGCGGCCCGGATCCCTCCGTGCCGCGCGACCTCTCCCTCCATCGGCCCGGCACCCACGAGACGAAGATGTGCAGCGACTGCCACGTCTCGAAGCATGACGACAACAACGCCATCATGGCGCAGCTCCTCATGCAGGGCACCAACTACACGAACTTCATCGGCCGGTATTGCTGGGTGGGGCTCGGGCGTGGCGGCCTGGCGGGCGTGGTCGTGACCGAGCAGGACGAGCCACAGGCCGTCATCGGCAGCAGCTTCCACCGCGTCGCCTACCCCGACTTCTTCGCGAAGCATGCGGCGAACGAGGGCATTCTCCAGCATGCCCATCACCACGCCGCCGGCGACATTGGCGAGATCCTCGTCAACCCGCTCCGCAACCGCGAGGTGCTGCAGGTGCAGGTGCGGGGCGAATACCTCTATGCCGCCTGTGGCGCCGACGGGCTGCGGGTGTACGACGTCGCGTTCATCGACGACAAGGGCTTCTCGCAGCGGATCACCACGGCCCCCGTCTCGCCGCTCGGCCAACAGCTCTTCGTGAAGACGGCCTACGCCACCGGTGTCGCGGCGCCGGCCACCACCGCCCCCGATCCCACGCGGCAGCACGACCCCGAGAATTTCGAGGGCACCGTCCACGCGATGTACGGCTACCTCTACGTGAGCGACCTGGAGGAGGGGCTGGTGATGGTGGGCGTGGCCACGCTGCTCGACGGCAATCCCCTCAACAACTTCCTCAAGCGCGATCTCGTCTTCAACCCCGGCGGCATCCTCGCCGGCGCGCGCAGCATCACGATCGCCGGCACCAACGCCTGGATCTGCTGCAACGCCGGGATCGTGGTCGTGTCGATCGCCGACCCGAAGTGCCCGCGGGTGGTGACCGTGATCGGCACGCCCGCGGTCTCCCGGCCGACCTCGGTCGAGATCCAGTTCCGGCACGCCTTCGTCTGCGACGCCGAGGGCTTCAAGACGTTCGACATCACCGACGTCGCCGCCCCCGTGCCGCTGGCCACGGTGCCCCTGGCAACCGCGCATCGCGCCTACGTCGCCCGCACCTACGCCTACGTGGCCGCCGGCCGGCAGGGGCTCGTCATCGTCGACGTCACGAATCCCGGCGCGCCGTTCATCGACCAGTGCTTCGATGCCGGCGGGTGCATGAACGACGTGCGCGACGTGAAGCTCGGGATCGCCTATGTCAGCCAGTTCGCCTACGTGGCCGACGGCGCCAACGGCCTGCGGGTGGTGCAGCTGACCGGGCCCGACACGCCCGGCAACGTCGGCTTCAGCCCGCGGCCCACGCCGCAGCTCGTGGCCAGCTATCCGGTGACGAAGGGGGGGCTCGCCCTGTCGGTCTCCGAGGGCGTCGACCGCGACCGGGCCGTCGATGAAGCGGGCAATCAGCTCTCGGTCTTCGGCCGGGTCGGTGCGCGGCCGCTCGACCTCGAGGAACAGCAGCGGATGTACCTGCGAAATGGCCGGCTCTGGAAGGTGAGCGACGATCCCTTCGACGCCACGCTCTATCGCGCGCCGCCACGACCGTAGCTGGCCGAAGTGCGGCTGGCCGGGCTATTCTGGATGGTGTTTCGTTTCAGCGCGCGCCCACACCCGCCATGAGATTCGCACCATCATGAGATTCGCACCATGTTGAAAGGCTATGCCGATCAGTGGGGCCTCGTCACCGGGGCCTCTTCGGGGATCGGGGCCGAGTTTTGCCGGCAGCTGGCCGCCCGGGGCATGAATCTCGTGCTGGTGGCCCGTCGCGAAGACCGTCTGCGGGACGTGGCGCGGGAGCTCGAGACGGCTCACGGCATCCGCTGCGAGGTCGTTACCGCCGACCTGTCACAACCCCACGCCGGTCGGGACCTGCTCGCCGAGGTGCGCCGTCGTGGCATCGCGGTGGAACTGCTGGTCAACAACGCAGGGATCGGCATGGTGTCGTCGGTGGAGAAGACCGACGTCGCGCGGGCCCTGGAGTTGGTTCAGGTCAACGTCGCGGGCCTGACCGAGTTGACGCTCCTGGCGGCGCAAGAGATGGTCCAGCGCGGACACGGAGGCATCATCAACATCGGATCGATCGTGTCGTTTCAGCCCGTGGGCTACATGGGAATCTACGCGGCGAGCAAGGCATACGTGCTGCATTTCAGCGAGGCCCTGTGGGCGGAACTGCGGGCCCACGGAGTCACGGTGACGACGCTCTGCCCGGGAACCACGCGAACCGAGTTCTTCGATCATTCCGGAGTGCCGGGTTGGGCCGAACGGAACCGCGGTGAGGATGTGACGTCGGTGGTCCGCACCGGGCTCAAGGCCTTCGACTCCGGACGGCACTACGTGATCTCGGGGTGGACCAACTATCTCGTGTCCCTCGTCGTGCGGCTGGCCACGCGGGCCACGGTCGTCAAATGGAGCATGTCCATCTTCCGGTCGCGAGCCGAACGCCCGGGCTGAGTCGGATCCGGTTCGGGTTTTCGGCGCGGTGCCCGGCCGCATGGCATCCTCCGGGTCACGGCGATCGGCTGCCTGCTCAAGGGCCCGCCCGATCGCGCTGGAACCGCGCGGGGTCGAAGCCGTCGGGACCACCGGCGCCCGGCGGAAACCGCAGGCTCGCCCGCAACGCGTCGAGCGCGGCGCGGGTGTCGTCGGGCGGCTTGGCGGCGTGCCACAGGCCGAGGCGGGCCGGGCCGCCGTCGAGGGCGGATTCCATGAGCAGCGCGGTCTGCGCCGCCGCATCCCAGAAACGCCATCCGGCCGGGTCCGCGGCCACCGTGGCATCGAGCCGCTCCCGCGACGCATCGAGCACGATCCTCTCCTGCGCGGTCATGACGCCGGCCGCCGCGGCCGCGGCACGCTCGAGCGCTCGGGTCCGAACGATCACGCTGTCGAGCCTGTCGCGGTCCGCGACCGCCCAGCCGCGGTCGAAGACCGCGCGGAGATCCTCGGCGGCCCGGCTCGTCGCCACGGCCGACGGATCACCCGTCGATGCGGCCAGCAGCCGTGCGGCCGCGACGCTCCACGGTTGCCATGACGGCGTGCCGGGCGCGGGGTTGGAGAATGGGCCCGTCGCGGCATCCGCCACCCGCTCGGGGCTCAACGCACGGTGGCACGCGTAGCAGTCGAACTCCGCGAACTCGGGCCAGTGGCCTTTCTCATCGGCCGCCCGGCGGGCACGAACCTCCGCCAGCAGGGCCACGGCCGCGAGCGTCTCGGCCTGCCCGACGGCCCAGGATCGCTCGGTGAAGTCGGCGGCCGACTCCGAGCGATGCCGCGGACTCCAGTGCCGCGGCCAGAGCCGCTCGTAGGCCGCGAACTCGAAGGCCAGCCGGGGATGGCCGGCCGCGATCATGTCGTGATCGACCTCGCGGGATGCATCGCCGACGTGGCAGGGAATGCAGGTGCGGATCCGCGACGTGACATCGGCCAGCTCACGATACCCCCGTTCCGCCCGTGCCTCGGCAGCGAGGTGCTGCCACTCGGGAAGGTGGTGGGTCGCCACCCACCGAGTGGCGTCACCGTGACAGGATCCGCATGACACGCCGTCGGCCAGAACTTCCGGGGGGAGCGGTGCTTGCCGCTCCGCCTGCGCCGAGTGGCACACGAGGCACTGCCGCGCCCGGTGCGGCTCGCCGATGCCGAGCAGGGACGCCATCTTCCGGGACCGCGGCTCATGGAGCGTCGCATAGGCCCGGGCATGCGGGTCGCGCTCCGCCCAGAGCGTGGCGGCGAACGACTGCACGGCGCGGTTGCCGGCCGCGGGTCCGCCGTGGCAGCTCGCCGTGGCACAGCCGCCGGCACCGAGCGCCGTGACGGCCGGATCGGGGATCATGCCGGCGAAGAGGCTGTCCGCGACACACGGCTGCGACACCAGGTCGGTGGGCGCAGGCAGCGGCTCGGCCGCCGAGGCCCATCCGAGAAACGGAAACAGCGTCGCCAGCGCGATCGCAACGCGGTCGATCGACGGGCTGTTGGTCGTGGCACGCATCGGTTGTGCAGCATCCCCTCGGAACGTCTTCGGCCCGGCAGGCCGGCGGCGGCGACCGCCAACCCGGTTGGCGGGCCTATCGCGTCTACAGCGGTTCCGAAGACCGGTCCGACTGGGGTATTCTTGTGGCCACCGACACGGTCCGGCCCCCCATCGGGCGCCGCACCGGGCCGATTCGAGGAGTCGCACGTGATCATCGGCGGAAGGACCTGGCGCCGGGATCGCCCCTGGGTCGCGGGCATCGTTCTGGCCACTGTGGCCTGCGCGACCTGGTATGCCGTGGAATGGACGCAGTCCGGCCGGCTCCCGGGAGGCAGCAGCCGCCCCGGCCTCGTGTTCGGCATCATCGGCGGGCTCATCATCGTCTTCGAACTGCTGCTCTGGCCTCGGAAGCGGGTGCGGAGTTGGCGGCTGGGATCGGCGCAGTCGTGGCTCAGGGCCCATGTCTGGCTGGGCCTGCTCTGCCTGCCGCTCGTGCTCATGCATGCCCGGCTGCTCCTCATCGGAGGCCTGCTCAACGTGGCCCTCATGGCCCTGTTCCTGGCCGTGATCGCCAGCGGCATCTGGGGCCTCGTGCTCCAGCAGTTCCTCCCGAAAACGCTCCTCGACGAGGTGCCGGCCGAGACGATCCGCGACCAGATCGACCACGTGGCCGCTCGCGAATGTGCCGACGTCGAGCGGCTCGTGCAGGCGGTCTGCGAGCCCGTCGGCGACGGCGCGCATGCCGCGGAGGGGGACGCACCTGGGGAGGAGTTCGCGGTCGTCACCGGCTTCCGCGCGATGACGGGCATCCAGGGACGGGTGCTGGAGACGCTTCCCGTCTATACGGTGATCGCCGGCACCCGGGAGATCGCCCGCCGCTTCCGCGCCGACGTGCGGCCCTACCTTCTCGCCGGAGCCGCCGGCGGCTCGCCGCTGGCCGGCCGGCGCGAGGCCGAAGCCTTCTTCGCGGCGTTGCGTGCTGCCAGCCCGGCCGCAGCGGGCGACGTGATCAGCCGGCTCGAGCAGTCGTGCGAGCATCGCCGCCAGTACGATCTTCAGGCCCGGCTCCACGACCGGCTGCACGCCTGGCTCCTCGTGCACGTGCCGCTGTCGGTCGCACTCGGCATCCTGCTGGCCGTCCACATTCCCGTCGCGCTCTGGTATTGGTAGGTCTCCCGGATGCCCGAACACGACGTGAACCGCCGAGCAACGTCCCGCGAGCAGGTGTCGCGGATCGACCGCGGCTACTACAAGCGGGCCGGCCCGCTGCGATCATGGCGTGCCTGGCTGAGCGTCGCGGCGGTGGTCGCGGCGGTGGGATGGTGTGCCTGGGCCGCCGTCGATGGGCCCCGGCACATCGCCCCGGGCCCGGTGGTGGCCGCGCACGCGCGGTGGGAACGCAACTGCGAGTCCTGCCACGTGCCCTTTGCGCCGATCAAGGACGACACCTGGCTCTCGACCGATCGCACGAGGGCCGAGATGGACGCGAAGTGCGAGGCTTGCCACCGCTCGGCGGCCCACCACCCCCTGCAGATCGCGGCCGAGGAAGGATCGTGCGCGTCGTGCCACGCCGACCACCAGGGTCGCCAGGCCGACATCTCGCGGGTGGCCGACCGCACCTGCACGGCCTGTCACGCCGACATCGCCAGGCACCGCCTGCCCGCTGCGGTGGGAACGGAGGCGGTGGCGGCCGCGGACGTGACGCCGTCCCGAGAGACCATGCCGATCACCCGATTCGATGACGAGCACCACCCGGCATTCGCGTCGCTGGCGAAGGATCCGGGGCGGCTGAAGTTCTCGCACGGCCGCCACATGACCGCGGGCCTCGTGTTTGGCACGCCGCCGCGGGAGGGCCCGCTCACGTACGCGAAGCTCCCCGTCGCCGACCGCGCCCGCATGATGCCTCCCGGCGTCGCCGAGACCGATCTTGTTCAGCTCGCCTGCGCTTCGTGCCACGAGTTCGCCTCCACGCTACCCGCGGGCGACGTGCGGCAGGTCTCGTCGCTGCTGACGGCCGCGCCTCCCGGCGCCTACGCCCTCCCGGTGAACTTCGAGCGGCACTGCGTCGCCTGCCACCCGCTGCCCTACGATCCCTCCGCACCGGACCGCACCATGCCGCACGGCCTCGATGCCGAAGCCATGCGGCGGTTCCTTGCGACGTCGATGCTCGAGACATCGACGGCCGGCCAGGCAGCGCTCGACGAGCCGCCGCGGCAGGGAGCTCTGCCCGCGAATCTGCCCCCGAATCCGCCGCCGGTCGCGACGCTCCGGGATGCGCTGCGGGGACGGGTGGACACCGCCCGCACGTTCAGCCGGGGCGTCTGCGGCAAGTGCCACGACGTGGCCGATGTCCGACTGACCGCGGCAGCCCTGCTTCCTCCCGCGGCGGCCACGGCCGACGATACCCACGAGACCTGGTTTCGCGTGCCACCCGTCGCCGTTCCCGATATCTGGCTCACCAAGTCACGATTCAATCACGTCCCACACCGGGTCTTCGACTGTCGCCTGTGCCACGCGGCGGCGTACCCCGCCGCCGCCGGGGCCGGAGAATCCGCCCCGTCCGCGTCGCCGCTCGACAACGACACGGTCATGATCGCCGGCCGCGAGTCATGCACGGCCTGCCATGCGCCGGCGAGCGTGGATGCCGCCGGCAACGCGGTGGGCGGAGTACGTTTCGACTGCGTCGAATGCCACGGCTATCACGGCCTCGGACCCCACCACGGCGGGCCGTCGCACGCGCTCGTCCCCGGCGTCGCCGCCGGCGGCGGCACGGAGGTGTCGAAGTGACGGCCGCACCGCTCATGATCCATACCATGGTCGGGCTGGTGATCATCGTGACGGCGGCAGGCTGCGGCCGACCCCCGGTGCAGCTCCCACCTCCGGCCACTCCGACCGCACCGCGCCCCGCCGCGCGGGTGCTCGTCGGCGCGGGCAGCTGCACGTCGTCCGGATGCCACGCCGCGGCGTTCGAGGGCCACGCCGGCTGGCAAAGCGCCTACACGGTGTGGGCTGCCCGGGATCCCCATGCGGGCGCGCACGAAGCGCTCCGCGGCCCGGTCGCCGAGCGGATCATGCGGGCCCTCGCGGCCCGCGATCCCGCGCAGCCCCCGGCTCCTGCCCACGAAAACCTGGCCTGCGTCGGCTGCCACGCCACTGCCCGCGGACCCGCCGCCGGCGAGGGCGTGAGCTGCGAGTCGTGTCATGGCCCGGCCGGCCAATGGCTCGCCGCGCACACGGCTGCCGGTTGGAAGACCGAGGGCAACGCGTTGGGCATGATCGACCTCGCCGATCCGTTCACCTGTGCGGCCACGTGCGCGGATTGCCACGTGGGCGGCCCGCCCACGGCCGACGGCGCGATCCGCGAGGTGACCCACGACCTCATCGCGGCTGGCCATCCGCGGCTGGCGTTCGAGCTGCGCGGCTACAAGCGCGCCGAGCCGCCGCACTGGCGCGATCGCTTCGCCGCCCCCGCCGATCCGGCGGCGGACGGGCCGCTCGTCGAGTGGGCCGCGGGACGGCTGGCCACGCTGGCCGCCTTTCTTCAGCAGATGCAGTCGCAGGCCGAGGCGGCGCGGAC
>CAZONY010000027.1:0-13711 GCA_964581215.1 uncultured Chitinophagaceae bacterium
AGAACGAGGCGTTTCATTCGAGGATGTGGTTTGCCACCTAGCGGCCGGTGGACTGCTTGACGTGCTGGATCATCCAAATCCAGGAGCCTACCCAGGTCAGCGCATCTTGATTGTGGGCATCGATGGCTACGCCTTCGTCGTTCCGTTTGTCGCTGATGGTGACGTGCTGTTTCTGAAGACGATCATCCCCAGCAGGAAAATGACAAAACGTTATTTGGGAGACAAGCGATGAAAAAACTCGATCGTGACGAAGCCCGGCTGCTGGCATCCGTGGAACGGGGAGACTGGAAGCGGCCCACAACTGCGGCCAAAGACATGGCTCGGCTTCAAGCGGCCGCACGGGCGACCGTGCGGAAGGACAAGCGTGTGAACATCCGGATCACCGCCCGGGATCTTTCGCACCTGCAGAAAGCGGCCGTTGAGGAAGGGATTCCGTATCAGACCTTCATCTCGAGCATCCTGCACAAATACATCACCGGCCGGCTAGTCGAGCGGCCGCGGGCGCCTTCGGCGTGAGGCAGGCGTGGCCCGCCGCGATGCCCATGGGTAGCATGAATGCATGGCCACAGTGAGCACGCCCATCTGGGCACCGACGGCTGAGAAGATGCAAGCTGCCATCGAGCGGCTCGTGGCCGTCGCGCAGCCGACGAAGATCATCCTCTTCGGGTCGCAGGCCCGCGGCGATGCCGACGATCACAGCGACGTCGATCTGCTCGTGATCAAGCCGCACGTCGCCGATGGGTATGAGGAGCTGATCGAACTCGACCGATCGCTCGCGGGAATTCTGATGCCGGTAGACATTCTCCTCGTCAGCGAAGCTGAATTCGAGGAGCGAGCCGCCAAGCCTGGCACTGTTGAACGAGCCGCCCGCCAGGAAGGCCGCGTGCTCTATGCCGCCTGACCGGCCGGAGGCGCTTCTGCGGAAGGCGCGTACGACGCCATCCAGTCTGTCGCCGCGGGCGAGCGGGCGAAGTGGCTCGATCAGATTCGGGTCCTGCGGGCGTTCGCGGAGCCGGTGATTCGCTGAGCGGCCGGGCTCGCCGGCTCAGCCGTCGCCGAGTTCCGTGTACTTGCGGGCGTTGCCGCGGGCGAGCTTGACCGGGTATTTCGCCTCGTTGGCCGCGAGCTTGGCGGAGATCGCCTCAGCCAGATCGATGCCCAGCCGGTCGGCCAGGAGCATGGCGAACATCACGACATCGGCGATCTCGTCGGCCACGCCGGCCAGCTTGGCCGGGTCGGCCAGATCCTGATCGACCTGGGCGTCGGTCATCCAGAGCAGCCGCTCCTGGAGCTCCGCCGCCTCGATGGCCGTTGCCGCGGCCAGGTTCTTCGGCGTGTGAAACTGGGCCCATTCGCGATCGTCGCGAAAGCGGCGGACGGCCGCCACGAGGTCGGCGAGCGGGACTCTGTTTGGATCGGAGCAGGTGGGTTCCATGGCCGTGAACATAGCAATCAGCCGCGAAACCGCCCCTCTCCCCAACGTCCGATAATGTCTCTTATGTCCGGTTTCGGTCCCCTGCTTTTCGCGGCGGTTTTTCCCGCGATCCTCCCTCTGCTCCTCTCTCCTGCTGCTCGACGAAACAGCGCGGCGTTGCGCGGGCACGGGCCGCCATGTGCGGATCAGCCGGGGCGCCGATGCCGGCGTCTCTCACCGGAGCCGGAGTGGCGACTGGGCTCCGGGCGGAAAGGCCTGAGGCGGCTGCTGTTGAGGCGGCGCGATAGGCTGGGCCGTAAACACGCTCGGAGAAGAACTGACGGGCGACTGATACCCAGCTGGCTGCGTCGATGCCGGGGCCGGCGCATGTGGCACGAACCAGGATGATCCGGCCGGCAGACCGCCGGCCTGCGTCACCCCCTGCCCCATGGCGGCCCCCCCCTGCCCCCGGCCACCCCCCTGTTCCGCACCCGCCCAGGCGGCGGCCGAGCCGACGCTGTTCCAAATCGCCTGCAACGGCGACGGCCCCTGGTTGGAAACGACGGCCCCTGGAGCGGTCGCCGAGCCGGTTGCCGGCTGTCCACCCGATCGATGGAACTGTTCCTCGAACTGCCGGACGAAGGGGTCGATCGTTTCGTGAACCTCCTTGGGCAGAAACGTGTCAGCCCGCACGAGCAGATCGGCCACGAGGCGGCCGCTCTGGCTGGCCACGACCTGTGGCCGATACGCGGGAGCCAGCATCACGGCAAAAACCGTGATCACGACGCACAGCAACGCCCCTTTGGCGATGCCGAAGAGCAGGCCGAGCTGGTGATCGAAGGCGGAGAGGTGGACGGCATTCAGGGCTCCCGAGACGATACGAAACACGATCCAAACCGCGAGCGACGTGGCGACGTAGAGCGCCAGCATCGACGCAAACCGGTTCCACGGCGCTTGCTGGCCGAAATAGGGGGCGAACTGGGCCCCGAAGCGGAGAGACACGAATCCGCTCAGGACGATGCCGGCGATCCACGCCAGTTGCCAGACCATGCCCTTGAAGTAGCCCAACAGGGCGGTGGCCGCCAAAACACCGAGCATGACAAGGTCATAGCCTTCGATCGCCACGACGAAACTCCTGATGTTGAGCCGGAACGGGTGCGGGAGTGTAGGGATGGCCGGCGAGCCGATGCCATCGCACAAGCGAAAAAATCGCCAAAAAAACCGCACGCGACTTATGTTCCCCACGCTTCGCAAATTACCGAGAGCCCGCATCCCTCATATTCATCGCGTCACCCGCCCCCGGACACTGCACAAACCTTGTCGTTCCGGCAGTGCAGGGGACGGCGAGCGGCCGCGAGTGACGTCAGCCTCCCTCGATTGCCGAAGAGCATGTGACGGGAAAGGCTGGCAGTCTGCGCAGACCGCGTTGGGGGTGGATTCAAGGTGCCCGGATTTCGCGAGCACATCACCGGTTCGACCATCATCGGCGCCGCCTATGGGGCGACGGGCTGGTACGTGGGCGGCTTGCCTCCTTTGACATGCACCCTTGCCGCAGGACTGTGCGCGGCAGCCGGCATGCTGCCCGACCTCGACAGCGACTCCGGCCGGCCGTTGCAGGAAAGCGTGGGATTTCTGGCAGCGGTCGCCCCGGTTCTTCTGGTGCCGCGAATCGCGCACCTGTCGCTGTCACTCGAGGCGATGATCATCGCAGGCAGCGTCATCTACCTGGCGATCCGCTTTGGCCTCGCCTGGCTCCTCAGCAGCTATTCCGTCCATCGCGGCATGTTCCACAGCGTGCCGGCGGCGGCCATCGCCGGGGCTGCGGTCTTTCTTGCTTTCAATTCCCAAGATCCGATGCATCGCTACTTCGTGGCCGGGGCGGCCATCCTCGGCTACCTCACGCACCTCGTGCTGGATGAGATCTGGGCCGTGCGACTCGGCCTCTTCGGACCGAAGGTGAAAAAGTCGTTCGGCACCGCGATGAAGTTTCATGGGGGCGAGGCTTGGGCCAACATCGTCACCTACCTGCTGGTGATCGTCCTCGGAGCGGTCGCCGCCTACGATGCCTCATCGGCCGAGCAGCGATCAGTCGTCCGCCAACAGCTGGAGCAGGCCTCGCGGGTCCACCATTTCCAGCCCGCCCCCTGGCAGTATCGCCGGTAGTACAATCCTGGGCATGTCGCCATTCCCTGCCATGGTCCTGCCCGGCGTGCCCGCCACCGCCAGCCTTGCGATCTACCTGGTCCTGATCGCTGCGGCCGCCTTCGCCGGCGGAGCGACGACGGCACTCTTCTCGATGGGGCATCGAAGGATGCAGGTGCTCCTCTCGCTGACGGCCGGGGTCATGCTCGGGGTCGGCCTCCTCCATCTGCTGCCCCACGCCTTCTATCAGCTCGGCCGCAATATTGACCTCACCGCGGCCTGGATGCTGGCTGGCTTTTTCCTGATGTTCCTGCTCGAGCGGGCGTTCCACGGACACGCCCACCACACCGCCGACGGAGTCCCCGACCCGCACGGGTGTGATCACGACCACGCTCCCGACGGGCCGCACGATCATCGACATGCCGTGGCCCACGCCCATGGCCCCAGGCGTTCGGCACGATGGGCCTGGCTGGGAGCCTTTTCAGGCCTGGCCCTTCACAGCCTGGCCGATGGCGCCGCCCTGGCGGCATCAGTCAACGCCGATGCCGCGCACGGAGCCGGCCTGGCCGCCGGGTTCGCCACGTTCCTGGCCGTCGTCCTGCACAAGCCCTTCGATGCCGGCATCATCGCCACGCTCCTGGTCAATGCCGACGCCACGCCCCGGTTGCGGTTCCTCGTGAATCTGGCCTACGCCGCGGTCGTGCCTCTGGGCGCGGTCTGCTTTCTGGCCAGCCTGCGACTGTTCGGGGCACATCACGGCGACCTGCTGGGCATCGCTCTGGCCATCAGCGCCGGGGCGTTTCTCTGCATTGCCGCGGCCGACCTCCTCCCGGAAGTGCAATTTCACAGCCACGACCGGGTGCTTCTGACGGCGTCGCTGGCCATCGGCCTCACGATCGCCTGGGGCATCACCACCATGGAGCGGGCCTCGCACGGGCACGCCGCCCACGCCCAGGGAGCTGCGGCGACTGCCCCGCACGATCACTGAGAAGCCCCCGCGACCTCGCCAGGCCGCGGGAGGGTATCCAAACCGCGTGCGGCGCGGGCCCGCCGCACGGCTTCCATCACCTCGTCGATCAGCCGTCCATGCGCGCGGATCGGGTGAAGTTGCCCGAGAAAACAGCACGCGATCGCGGCACCGATGCCCAAGCCACCGAGCAGGTGCGGGGTCACCCAAGCCTGGGTACCGGGGCGACCGGAGGCCGGGTCGGCAGCTCCTCCGAGGGCGACGATGGTCACCACACCAAGCATGCCGAGCAGGGCATATGGAAAGGCCGATCGCTTCAGTCGCCGGCTGCGTTCCACAAACCCAAGATCGAGGCCGTAGGCTTCCACGACCTCGCGGCACCAGCGGCCCGTCCCGATGAAGTACGTGACTCCCATGCTGTTGACCAGCACCACCACCAGGGCCGCCAAGACGCCCGACAGGCGATGCACCGTGGCCCAGCGGAGCACCCGCGGATCGACCTGGCCATGGAGATCGCCCAGCCAGAGTCCGAGGCAGGCGGTCGCAACCAACAGCGCGACGGCGAACAAGGAAACCCGGGAAAACACCAGTTCCATGACCCACTGCCTTCGTTTGCCGGGCCGTCGTCGGCCAGCCGGTAGACTCGTCGCGATCCACCGTGTTCATGAGCGCCGGTCGCCCGACACGGGAAAGACCTTCCTTTTATAGCCTCCCGATGGCCAACTCCCACTCCACCGCCGACGAACGCCCGATCATTCTGGTCACCTGCGGCGATCCGGCCGGAATCGGACCGGAGGTCGTTGCGGCGGCCTGGTCCCGGGCCGCCGCCCATGATCTAGGCCGGCTGCGGGTCGTCGCGGCTCCCGCGACCATGGCTCGGGCGGTCAGCCACCTCCCGGGCGCGGCGATCGGCGGCCTCGACATCGTCTCGGCCGATGACCCACGAACGAGCCATCCCCACACGATGCTCGTCATACCGTGTGGCGATGCCGAGGAGACGACTCCGCCCGGCCGCATCAGTGCCGCGGGCGGCCGGGCAGCCGTGGCCGCCGTCGAGATGGCCTTCTCACTGGTCCGGGCCGGCCTCGGCCACGCCATCGTGACGGGCCCCCTGCACAAGGAGGCCCTCCGCGCCGCGGGCCACGACGCGCCCGGCCACACGGAACTCCTGGCCCGGGCCTGCGGCCTTCCCGACTCGGCAGCTTCGATGATGCTCTGGCTTCCACCCCTCGACGCCACGGCCGGCGGTCTCGGTGTCGTACACGCCACGCTGCACCAGTCACTGCGGACGGCGATCGACCAGCTGTCCGGGGACCGCATCGTCTCGGCGGGCCGCCGGCTTCACCACCTGCTTCGGGCGGTGCTCGGCCGGCAGCCGCGGATCGCGGTGGCGGCCCTCAATCCGCATGGCGGCGAGGGCGGTCTCTTTGGTGATGAAGAACCGCGGCTGATCGCCCCGGCCGTCACCGAGCTCCGGCGTGCCGGGCTCGACGTCTCCGGCCCCCTCCCGGCCGACACGCTCTTCCTGCGGGCCAGCCGCGGCGGGTTCGACGGCGTGGTGGCCATGTATCACGATCAAGGTCACATTCCCGTGAAACTGCTCGGCATGCACCGGGCGGTGAACATCACGCTCGGCCTCCCGCTCGTTCGAACCAGCGTGGCACACGGCACGGCCTTCGACATCGTCGGCACGGGCACCGCCGATCCGTCGAGCATGCTCGCCGCCATCGACATGGCCGCGCGACTTGCGGCCTCCGGCTGGCCGCAGACCGTTACGGAGGCAGCGGCTGCAGCCGCTCGATGAGGCCGTCGGTGACGTCGATCATGCCTGCGGAGGCGGGCTTGTAGACGAAGGCGGTCATGTCGACCGGCCCGCCGAGGGTAACGTCATACAGTTCGAGCACGGCGACGGGCTCTGGCGCCCTGGGTGCCACCGGCCGGTCGCCGGGGATCGCCATCCACTCGACGCGGAACGGAAATAGTTCCCGCTTGCCGATGGAAAGCCGCACTCCCCAGGGCATGCCGTCCGGCAGATCGACCGGGGCGATGCCCTGCGAGGCGCGGATCGCCTCGGCCCGTTGGGGCAGCAGTTCGGCGAGCCGTTCGGGACGCCAGCGCCCCTCGACGCTCCAAACGGCGACGTCGTCGATCGATGCCGACGCCACCTCGTCGAACCGAAACCACGTCCGCAACAGCGCCAGCGATCTCTGGATGCCCCCCAGATACGGCGACGCTCCCAGCCGGTCGAGCACTCCCAAATCCTCGAGTTTCTCCCGCACGCGGCGCACGTCGACCCGCTCCAGTTGGGCAGGCTCGGGGCCGACGCGACGATACGTCCACGCATGAACGCCGTCGCACACCTCGAGCAGTTCGAACGTCTCGGTGTCGCACTGCATCGACCACTCGTAGCGGAACCGCTGGTCGATGCCGGTGCCGAACTGGAAGTAGCGGCCACTCCCCACGAGCGAACGGTTGCCGACCCGCACTTTCTGCCGCACACGCGCCGAAATCGAATCGGCCCGGGCGAGCCCGGCGAGTGCGGTGGCGACGATCCGCTCGGGCTGACCTGCCGGTGAATCGATCGTCGCCGCCCCGCCATCCCGCGCCGCCCGGCCGTAGACCGTTTCCGGGCCGACCGCAACGGGCTCGGCCCGCCCGGCCAAAGCGGCGATCAGCAGCCCGCTGCAAGCCGCGCATGACGCCGGCAAAAGCCGCGTCCTGAAAAGCCTGGGGGGTTTGGCGAACTGCCTGAGTCTCACGATCGGGATGACCCTGCCGATTTTGCCAAAGAAACCGATCCCGAAGCGTCGAAAGACGACGGGTGGATCACAGCCCCCGAGGCGTGTGCTCCAGGCTTCGGCCGTGAGCGGCAGTGTACGCCGCGGGGCCGGAGATCTCCCATGGCGAAAAGGAGGAAGTGCGATGGGCAACCGACGTCGAACCGGCGCCACCGGAATGGCTGTGACACTGCTGCTGGCAGGCTGCCACATCCCGGCGAATTCGCCGCTGTCGGGCCTGGCGCAGATCCGGCCCGTGGCAACGCCCCATACCAACATCCTGCCGCCGACGGCCATGCTGCAGCATCCCGGGCCGGGCGTCGAAGGGCCTGGCCCCGGGATCATCACCCCCGATTCCTACGAAGCCGCCCTCGCGGCCAACGGGGTGATGATGGATGGCAACGTCCTTCCGGCCGGCGGCTATGACGACGGCTTGGGCGGCATGCCGGGAGCCGGCGGCGCCTGTCCTCCCGACGGTGGCGTGCTCGGGGCCGGCATGGCCGGGGCGGGCGCCGTCCAATCACCGACGTCGCAGATCGGCTTCATCGGCCCCGACGGCATGCAGGTGCGGTGGGACGTTTCGCTGGCGGGAGGCTTCGACTCCGAACCACTGGTGACCCCCGGCCGGTACGATTTTCCGCAGGGGGGAATCTACCGGCTCAAACTCACCGACATCCCGGGGTATGAGGGCATCGAACTCTACCCGTCGCTCGAGGTCGCGCCGGTGACGCCCCGGACGGCGGCGTTCCTCGCACACAACACGGTTCCCTTCCAGCTCACCGAAGAGGACCTCGACCAGGTCACCACCGGAAACTTCGTGACGAAGGTGGTCTACCTGCCCGATCCCGATTACCAGGAACTGGCCGTCGCCGGCGTGGAGACGCTCGTCAGCACGCGGCTCGATCCGGGTGTCGATCCGGTCGTGGAGGCCGATCGCCGTGGCTCGATCCTGGCCATCATCCGGATCGGCAACAAGGATCTCGAATCGACCGGGGCCCCCGGCATGGCCGGCGGTTTCGCCGCTGCGGGAACGGCGGCTCCGCTCGGCGTCGCGGCCCCGTTGGGCATGCCCATGGGCGGTGATCCGGCCCAGGTGCCGCCGGCCTTCGTGGCGGGCATGACCGCGCCCGAATACGGCATGCCGCGTGTCGGCACACCGATCGGATTGCCCGGCCCGGCCCACATCCCGCTGGGAGTCCCCGCCGGCCTGCAGAAGCACACGATCACCAACCACACGAAAACGCACATCCCGCCGCCGTCGCGCAGGGTCGCGCTGCACGTGCAGCAGGCCCCGGGGCTCAGCTACCCCAAGCCGGCCCGCCATGCCTACGTCAGCGAACGGCAGGACGTGCCCAACATCCGGCTGCGTCAGCCGCCGGAGGATCGCACGCGGTTCGTCGACAACGGCGGCTCCGATCCCGACGCGGAGGCCGCAGCGGTCGGCGTCGGCCGTGGCTGGGGGGCAGGATTCGAGCCCCCCTGCCCTCCCGAGCCGATGGAGTGATCGGCCCCACTCCGTAGTCGACCATGCATCACACGCACATCATCGGGAGAACCATCATCCGGACAGGGACCGTGCTGCGGGTGGTCCGCGGACCACTGGCGGTCGCCGCTCTCGCCTTGGCAACCTCGTCGGGCCATGCCCGCGAGGGTGTCGAGCCGAGAACGGCGGACCATGCCGCCAGTCAGGCAGTGCCGGGAGCGATTGGAGTCTGGCGACCCTCGCAGCCCGGTCCCCGTCCGGAATCGATGCTTCCTGCCGCCGTGCAGTCCGTGGAGATCTCCGGGCCACCCGGCCTCATGCTGGCGATCGAGACGACGTCGGGGTGGTCTCCGCCCCGCCCCGCCCCGCTGCGAACCGGGCTGGTCGTCGGACGCTCCTACCGCCTCCGGCTCACCGGCATTGCGGGGCACGACGGCGAGGAGCTGTATCCGTCGATCCGGCCCTTGGCCAAGCTCGCCGGCCCTCCCGCGCTGGCCTGGCGCTTTCCGGTCGAGGTGACCATCGAACAGGATGATCTCGAGAAGGCGTTGGCCGGCGCGATGGTTCGCCGCGCCGTCTACGTGTCGTGCGAGGCCGAGGCACCGCCGGCCGCTTCGATCGACGTTCAGCCGGGCGTCGATTGCCTCGACGTCGCGACGTCCCTGGGAGACCCGGTGGCGGAGTTGGTGATCGGCAACCGTGCGCCGGCCCCGGGAATCCTGCCATGACCACGATGCCGGTCTCGCCATCGCGACGGCGGCTCGTGCGGATGGTCGCCATCGGCATCGCCGCGATCGTGCTTTGCTCGTGCCGATCGCTCTCGAGCCCGCTGTTGACGTCCGCCCTCGTGGATGACCGACGGGATGCCGAGCCCTGCGGCGTCGAGGTCTGCCCGGCCCCGGCGGCATGCGGCGCCGCGGTGGCCTGCGTGCCGATGCCCGTGCCGCCACCGCCGCTCGCCCACCCCTGCCCCATCTGCGACGGCGGCGATCACGCCGCGCCCGCGAGGCCGACCGGAGCCGATGGCATCGGCAACCTGACGGCTGGAGATACGGTGGCCCGCTATCGGACGGCCACCGGAGCGGACTCGGAAGACGTCTGCATCGCGGTGTCGAATTGCACGTGCGTCTATGCGCCGAAATTTGCGTCGGTACGGCAGGTCGTGATGCCGTCCGAGCGGGCCACGCCGCTGGGCGTGAGGGGGCTGGCGGGAGACGATCTCGTGGCTGCCGAGGTACGGCTCGACCCCGTCCGCGACCGGGTGCAAAACCTGTCGCTCGAGGCGGCCCGCGCGGCCCAGCCGGGCATCGGGCTGGAAGAACGGCTCGGGCCGTTGGCCGTCGATCAGGGCGCGCTGCCGAACGAAGCGGATCAGGCGGAACGGCCGGCGGCCCGCGTGGCCGACGATCAGCCACTGCGATTGGATCGCCGACTCAACCCGGCGCAACTCGTCGGCTTCGACGTGCCCATGGTCTGGACCTGCGTCCGGGCGGCCAACGTGCTGGCCAACGGCCAGACGCCGCAGGTCGTCTCGGCCGGCCGCGGCACGGCGACGCTCCGGTTCGAGTCTCCGGGCCGCGCCGAGCTCACGCTCTGCAAGCAAGCCGGCAGCGACACGGCCCGGGTGGGGGCCGAACTCGACTTCACGATCTTCGTGCTCAACAGCGGCGATCGCGCGCTCGACGACATCGTCCTCGTCGACGCGCTTCCCGTTCGACTCGCGCTCATTCCGGGGCCCCGGCCTCGAGCCTCCCCGCCGACACATCCACCGAGACGGCGGACGATGGATCGCTGGTCGTGAAGTGGCGGTTCCGCGCCCCGCTGGCCCCCGGCGACAGCGGCTTCGTGCGGTTTCGCACCCTGGTGCGGTAGCCGAACCGTCGACCCCCGAAACAGATTGCAGCGCGCGCTGCCGCGGGGGTAGATTTCTCCTTGCCGGCGGCGGGTGCCGTCATTTCTCTCTCCCCGAGGCTTTCATGTCGCCGTCGAATCGTGCTCGTCGCCGTGTCCTGCCCGCCTGTGTCGCCGGGCTTGCCCTTGTCGTGGCCTGGCATGCATGGCCGGCGGCCGCCCAGCCGGCCGCCACCGCGGAACCGGCGAAGGGCGCGGCCTCCATCCCGCCGCTTCCGGAGGGCACCCCCGAAGAACTCATGCAGTTCATCGAGGGCCTTCAGCAGAACAGCGTGCGGCCGAAATCGCGCCAGGAAATGATGGCTGCCATGAAAGCGTTGGCAGGCGTCACCGTCGAGGCGGCCAACAAGATCCTGCCGCAGGTGAAAGAAGCCGATCCGCTCTATGCCAAAGCGGCCACGATGAAACTCGAGAGCCTGATGATGCTTGGCCGGCTCGGCGACGAGGCAGCCGCCCAGGAAATGGCCACGTTCGCGGGCTCCCTGGCCAACAGTTCCAACAAGGACCTGGCCAAGGAGGCCCAGCGAGTGGTGCTGGTTGCCGATGCTCAGAAACTCTTCGCCAACGGCTCTGCCCAGGGAGGCGAGGCGATCGTGCAGAAAACCGCCGCCATGCTGGCCGCCGACCCGGACGACATGAAGACGGCCGGTCTGGCCATGCAGCTGGCGCAGGCTTTCGAGCAGTTGCCGGATGGCGAGCCGGTGGCCATGGCGGCGTACAAGGCCTTCGGCCCGCTGTTCGCCAAGAGCGGCAACGACGGCATCCGGCAGATGGCCGAGAAGTTCGCCGGCACGCTGCGGCGGCTCTCCCTCCCGGGCAACCCGATGGAGGTCCGCGGCACGCTCCTGAACGGCCAGCCCTTCGATCAGAAGACCCTGGCCGGCAAGGTGGTGCTGGTCGATTTCTGGGCGACCTGGTGCGGCCCCTGCGTGGCCGAAATTCCCAGCGTCCTCGAGCAGTACGAGAAATACCACGACAAGGGCTTCGAGGTGGTGGGCATCAGCCTGGATCAAGACCGTGCCGCCCTGGAACAGTTCGTGAAGGACCAGAAGATACCGTGGCCGATTCTTTTCGAGCCGTCCGAGGGGGATGGCTGGCAGCATCCTTTGGCCACCTTCTACGGAATCAGTGGCATCCCGACGGTGATCCTCCTCGGCCGAGATGGCAAGGTGATCACGCTCAACGCCCGCGGCGAGCGGCTCGGCGAGGAACTGGCGAAGCTGTTTCCCAATGCCGGCTGATCGGCTCCGCGGCAGCCCCGTCTCGAAACGGGCCGGGGCCTTCGATTCCTCCGGTATCCGCAAGGTCTTCGACCTCGCGGCCAGGCTCGAGGACCCGATCAACCTCTCGATCGGCCAGCCCGATTTCGCGATGCCGGCCGCGGCCCGGGCGGCGGCCGTGGCGGCGATCGAGGCGGGCCGGAATGGCTACACGCCGACGCAGGGCATCGCACCGCTCCGTGAACGGCTCGAGGCCGACGTCCGTCGCGAGACGGGCCAGCCGGAGCGACGGCTGTGCGTGACGAGCGGCTCGAGCGGCGGCCTCGTGCTCGCCCTGATGGCGCTGGTCGATCCCGGCGACGAGGTGATCATCTTCGAGCCGGCCTTCGTGATGTATCGGCCGCTCGTCGAATTCCTCGGTGGGCGGTGCGTGGTGATCGACACCGCGCCGACTTTCCAAATCGACGTCGATCGGGTGGCGGCAGCCATTTCGCCCCGTACGAAGGTGATGCTGCTCAACACGCCGGCGAATCCGACCGGTGTCGTCGCCGAAGCGTCCACCGTCCGCGATCTGGCCCGTCTGGCCGAGGCGTCGGGAGTGACGCTCATCAGCGACGAGCTCTATCGTTCCTACTGCTACGACGCCCCGTTTGCCTCGCCGGCCCTCCACTCGGAAAGCGTGATCGTGATCGACGGCTTTTCCAAGTCGCATGCCATGACGGGCTGGCGGGTCGGCTGGCTGCACGGCCCCCGGGAGGTGATCGACGCCTGCACGATGCTCCAGCAATACACGTTCGTCTGCGCACCGCAGGTGGGGCAGTGGGCGGCGCTGGCCGCCCTCGACGCCCCGATGGACGCGCCGCTGGCGGAGTGCAAGCGAAAGCGGGATAGCCTCATGGCGGGTCTTCGCGACCGGTTTCGATTCGTGCAGCCCGGCGGCGCCTTCTATCTCTACCCGGAGGCTCCCGGCGGGGCGGGCACGGCCTTCGCCGCCCGGGCGGTCGAGCGGGAACGGCTGCTGGTCGTACCCGGCGGGGTGTTCGGCGGCGCCGACACGCACTTCCGCATCGCCTACACGGTCACCGATGCCGTGCTCGAACGGGGCATCGCCGCCCTCAACCGGCTGGCCGATTCATACTCCTGACCGCGGGAGAGGCTCTCAGGCGCTCTTCGGCCGGGCCTCGCGGACCGGCAGCACGGGCTCCCCCCGCTCCACGGCCGCCTCGGTGATGACGTAACTGCTTCCCTGGTGATCGGGAAGGTCGAACATCAAGTCGAGCATGATGCCCTCCATGATCGCCCGGAGGCCACGGGCCCCGGTATCCTTCTTCATCGCCTTGCGGGCGATGGCATGCAGCGCACCGTCCGTGAACTCCAGCGCGCAGTTCTCCATGCCGAAGAGTTTCTGATACTGCTTGACGAGGGCGTTTTTCGGACCGCGAAGCACCTGGACGAGCGCCTTCTCGTCGAGGGGCTGCAGCGCCGAGATGACCGGGAGCCGGCCGATCAGCTCCGGAATCAGACCGAACTGAAGAATGTCGTCGGAATCGACCTCGGGCAGCAGCTCGGCGAGCCCGGCATCGGCCCGATGCCCGTGGGACTGCCCGAAGCCGATCGTTTTTTTGCCCAGCCGCTGGCCGATGATCTTTTCGATCCCGACGAACGTGCCGCCGCAGATGAAGAGGATGTTCGACGTGTCGATCTGGATGTACTGCTGCTCCGGATGCTTGCGTCCGCCCTGGGGCGGCACGTTGGCGACGGTGCCCTCCAGCATCTTCAGCAGCGCCTGCTGCACCC
>CAZONY010000028.1:0-13678 GCA_964581215.1 uncultured Chitinophagaceae bacterium
TGGCTGGGTCCCGGACTGCATGTGGTGCATTACCCGATTGCTGGCGGCCAGCGTGCGGTTCGATCGACCGGTCGATTCCTTCGTGCAGATGCAGTGGGTGCACGGCGCCCGCGTGCTCACCACGCGGCCGGTCGTGATCCGTGAGGTCGGTCACCTGCTCGGGGGCAGCGTGATCCAAAACAAGAAGATGGGCTTTTTTGAAAAGGTCAGCCACGAAGTCCAGCGGCCGCTGCACCGTCTCTCGATACAGACGCACAATGAGCAGTGGCGACGCAAGTCGGCCTGATCGACCACAGGGCCGGAGCTACCAGGGCCGGCGGCCGATGCGGACCGTCTTCGTCTGTTCCGTGCCGCCGCGGATCACGGTGAGCGGCACGTCGGCGCCGATCGGCGCCCGCGTGATCATCAGCACGAGTGCCGCCGGATCGTCCACGGGCGTGTCGTCAAAGGCGACGACCACGTCGCCCGGTCGCAGCCCGGCGGCGGCGCCGGTCGAATGCGGATCGACCTCGGCGACGACGGCCCCCCCGCCGCCCGGATGGCCGACCTCTCCCGCCCCGTCCACCGTCGGCCGCCGGAGCGCCAGCCCGAGGTAGCCCCGCTCGACGTGGCCATGGCGGCGGATGTCGTCGTACACCTTGCGGGCGGTGTTGCTCGGGATCGCGAAGCCGATGCCGCGAAAATCCCGCCCCACGATGGCCGTCGTGATTCCCATCACGCGGCCGTGCACGTCCACGAGCGGCCCGCCTGAGTTGCCGGGATTGATCGAGGCGTCGGTCTGGAGGAACTCCTGGTAGGGATCGTCCATCACGCCACGACGGCCGATGGCGCTGACGATGCCGTAGGTGAGCGTCCGATCGAGGCCGAAGGGGTTGCCGATCGCCCAGATCATCTCGCCGACCTGCACCGAATCGCTGTCGCCCCAGGCGGCATGCGGCAGGCCTGCGGCATCGATCCGCAGCACCGCCAGATCGCTGGCCGGATCGGCCCCCACGACCTCGGCCACGAACCGACGGCCGTCCGACAGCGTGACCGCCACCTCGTCACTCTGCGCCACGACATGGTAGTTCGTCACCACCCAGCCGTCGGACTCGACGATCACCCCCGACCCGACCGATTCGTCGGTGTACCCGGCCGGCACGCCCCCCGCGAGGGCCGCGATCTCGTCGGCCAGCGAGCCCGGCCGTCGGTCGGCGGTGACGTTGACGACCGTCGGCCCGATGATCCGGGCCAGGGTGGTGAACAGTTTGCCGACCGTCGTCATTTCGGCGCCGGCGGCGGCATCGCGGATCGCCCGCAACTCGGCGCGGGTGCGGGCATACTGCACGCGGCCCACGAACGACGGCCAGGCGATGAGGGACACGAGCACGACCAACCCCAGAAACAGGAGCACCGTCCGCCAACCGGAGCCTCCCGACGCCCCGCTTTCCCGAAACAAGCGGTTCACGACGACGCTCCTGCCGCGCCGATACGACGGCGCACGAGATCGATGGCCGACTTGGCCGCCCGCGACAGCGCCAAGCCCGGCCCGCCACCCATGACGTGCGCGACCTCGTGCGTCGTGGTCGCGTCGGCCAGCGCGACCTCGATGATGCTTCGCCCCTCGGCCGCCGCCCGCGGGCTCCCCACGCCCAGCCCGAGCGATGTGCCGAACTCGGCACGGGCCCGGGCGGCAAGCACCGCGGCGGACGTCTCGGCCGCGTGGCCTGCCATCGGGGCGAGCACGGTGCCGCCACGGTAGCCCAGGATCGGGCCGGCGGTCCGCCCCATCGCCCCCCGCCCCATCGCCCCAGCGAGGAGCGAAGCCACGCGTCCTTCGGTGCCGACCTCGATCGACGCCAGCGTCTGGCCGGCCGCCGCCAGGGTCCGCAGAGCCGCATCCTCGACCTCGTCGTCATCCGTGCCGAAGACGAGCGGGCCGAGGCACGCGCGAATCGTGGCCTCGACCGGGGCGATCGCCGCCAGGCAGGCCGCCTCGTCGCTGCCGCGGGCGGCGATCCGCAGCGTGATCGTGGCCTCGTGGGCCGTGATCCCCACCGCCGGCTCGCGGCCGCGGCGAATCAGATCGGGCAGCATGGCCTCGATCGCGCTCTCGCCGGCACCGAAACACTTCAGGCAACGGAACCGGATCGTGCCCGCGTCGGGCTGCATGGTCACGAGCGCCGGTTGCACGGTCTCGCGCCACATGAGGTGCATCTCCGACGGCACGCCGGGCAGTGCGAACACCCGCGCCGGGCGACCATCGCGGCCGGGAAGATCGATGTCGATCCCCGGGGCGGTGCCGGTGGGGTTGGGGATGAGCCGGCTACCCCGCGGAAAGAGGGCCTGCCGCCGGTTGCTATCCGGCATCGGCATGCCACGGCTCGAAAACCGCGCCTCGACGGCCGCCAGCGCCGCGGCGGCGAGTTCCAGAGGCTGCCCTGCCACCTCGGCCAGAACGTCGCGAGTGAGATCGTCGGCCGTCGGCCCGAGCCCCCCGGTGGCCACCACGACATCCGCCCGCGACGCGGCGGCCCGAAACGCCTCGACACCCGCAGCGACCGTGTCGCAGGCGGTGGTGTGGAAGGACACGGGAATGCCGAGCACGGCGAGTTCGGCGGAGATCCACCGGCTGTTGGTGTCGAGCCGTTGGCCCGACGTGAGTTCGTCACCGATGGCGATCACTTCGGCGTGCATGCCTCTGTCATACCCTGCCCCTTCGCCCCGGAACAGCCGCCCGGGGCGGCAGGCTGGCCCATCGGCCGCAAACGGGGAACAATGCCGGTCATGGATGGCTCCGGCATCAATGGACGACTGACGATCGGCCTGCTCGGCCTCGACCCGCCGATGGCGGGCGTGGCCAGCGCCGCACACGATGCCGGCGACGTGATCGCCGTCGGAATTGATCTGCCGGGCGACGCCCCGCTCCCTCCGTCGCCCGGCGCGCCGCTGCGCCGGGCGGCCTCGTGGGAGCCGCTGCTCGACGAAACCTGCAATGCCGTGCTCGTCGCCGCCGTCGGCTGGAGCGACGCCCGGGCGGAGGCCGTCAGGAGCCTCGTGCAGGCGGGCCGCACGATGCTCATCTCGCAGCCGCCGACCCTCTCCATGCTCTGGGCCTACGAGCTCGACATGATCGCCGCCGACTCGGGAGCGCGGATCATTCCCGCGCTCCCGGATCGGCTGCACCCCTTCGTCGCCGGCTTGCGGACGCAGGTGGAAGAGGCGGTGGCCGGTGGCCATCGGCTCGGCCCGCTGGAGACGATCACCATGGAGCGGCGGACGGGCGACCGTTCCCGCGAGACCGTGCTGCGGCACCTCGCTCGTGACGCCGACCTCGTCCGCGTGCTCGTGGGCGATCCGCAACGACTGGCCACGCTGGGCGGGACGATCGACACGGCCTGGCCGACCCTGGCCGTCGAGTTCACCGGCGAGCGGCAGGTGCCGGTGCGGTGGAGCATCGCCCGCGGGGAGCCGACGACGCTCACGATCACGCTCGTTCACGGCGGGGGCTCCACGACCGTGATGATTCCCGACGGCCCCGACCCCTGGACCTGGCACGACGAACCCGGTGGCCTCGCCCGAGCGGCGGTTTCCTTCGACCGGAATCGCGTGCTGCTCGCCCACCTCCATCGGATGGCAGGCCGACCGCTCGACGCTGCGGGCCCTCCGGTACTCCCGCCCGCCGAGTGGTCCGACGCAGCCCGGGCCATCGAACTGGCCGAGACCGTTCCCCGGAGCCTTCTGAAGGGCCGGGGCATCGACCTCCACCAGGAGGAGTTTTCCGAGATCGGCACGTTCAAGGGCACGATGGCTTCGCTCGGGTGCGGGATCGTGATCCTGGCCCTGCTGGTGCTCGTTCTGGCCGCCCTCGTGGGGGGCATTGCCCGCGAGGCAGGCTGGGCGGTCGGCGAAAGGATTGCGGGCGCCTGGCCGGTGGTCGTGCTCGTCGCACTGGTCTTGTTTCTGGCCCTGCAGGTGCTGCCCCTCATCGTGGGCAACGGCCCGCCGGCCGGTGGCGGCCCCTCCCCGGGCGGCCCGTTCCCGGGCCCCTCCTCAGACGACCCGCCGAGCCGACCCTGACGCCTGGGTGGATTCTGTCCTGCCGTCTGGAAAGGTATGCCGGTGACGGCTCCACGGAAGGAGTCGGTCCGTCACCGACGCCGATGCTTCTTCCGGTCTTTCGCCGGGGAGAAAGCTGGTGCGTATGCGTCGTGCGTGGAGCGTGTTGCTGCTGGGGGCCGTGGTGGCACCGTTCCTGGCCCCCCGCCCGACCCGGGCCGACGACTCCCGTGAGACCCGGCGCACGCCCATCGTGCTGGCCGTCGAATCGACCCGCGACAGCGTCGTCAACATCCACGGCCAAAAGCTGGTCGTCGGCACAGACGACGAGGCGTCGGGAGACCTGCGGCGCGTCAATGGCATGGGCACTGGCGTGATCATCGACGGCCGCGGCTACGTCGTCACCAATTACCATGTGGTCGAGGGCGTGAAGCGCATCGAGGTCACGCTGGCATCGGGCAGGACGGTCGCCGGGCGGCTCGTCTCCCACGACCCCCGCACCGACCTCGCCGTGCTCAAGATCGATTCCGAGGAGCCGCTTCCGGTGATCCGCGTCGGCACCTCTTCCGACCTGATGATCGGTGAAACGGTGCTCGCCCTCGGCAACGCCTTCGGCTACGAGCACACCGTCACTCGTGGCATCGTGTCCGCCGTCCATCGCAACGTCGAGGTGAGCCGGACTCAGCGGTACGAAGACCTCATCCAGACCGACGCCGCGATCAATCCCGGCAACTCCGGCGGACCTCTGCTCAACATTGACGGGGAAATGATCGGTGTCAACGTGGCGGTGCGAGCTGGCGCCCAGGGCATCGGCTTCGCGATCCCCATCGACCGGGTGCTGCAGGTGGTCACCGAATTGATGTCGGTCGAGCGGGTGGCCCGCACCTGGCACGGGATCGTGGTCCGACGCCAGGCCGGTGACGCCGGCGTCGTGGTCGAGACGGTGCACGGCGAGAGCCCGGCGGAATGCTGTGGCGTCAAGGCGGGCGACGTCATCACCCGCATCGGCGACCTGCACGTCGCGAGCCAGCTCGATGTCGAGCGGGCGCTCCTGGGGCACAAAGCCGGCGAGCGGGTGCCGGTGATGGTGGTGCGGGCCACGGGCGAGGAGCGGATCGAGCTGCCCCTCGCCGAGGCGCGGCCGCGAAAGCTCACTCTCGAGGAGCGGTGCTGGCAGCAGCTCGGCATCCGCGTCCAGACGGTGCCCGCGGTGAAGGTGCAAAAGCTGCAGTCCCGCTACCGCGGCGGGCTCCTGGTGTCGGAAGTCCGCAGCGACGGGCCGGCGGCCGGCCAGGGGATCCGCGAGGGAGACATCCTCGTCGGCCTGCACGTCTGGGAGACGATCGCGCCCGACAACATCAGCTACGTGCTCGACAAGGCCGAGGAGGAGAGCCTCGGGCCGATCAAGTTCTACGTTCTCCGCGGCCGGGAGACGCTCTTCGGCCACATCACCAGCGACACCGTCCTCCGGTGAGGTCGGCCGACACCCTTGCCGGGTGATCGGGCGGCGTGAACAATCGCCGCATGGAAAACGACTTCGTTGCCTGGTTGCTCGCGCGACTGCCCGCCGATCGGCGGTTCGAGGTGGCTCCCGGAGACGACGCCGCGGTGCTCCGGCCCCCGGCCGGGCGACGGATGGTCGTCACCGTCGACATGCTGATGGAGGGCGTCGATTTCGTCCTGGGTGGCGGCTGCTCGCCCCGCCAGGTGGGCCACAAGGCGCTTGCCGTGAGCCTCTCCGATCTGGCCGCCATGGCCGCCCGGCCGGAGGCGGCGGTGGTGGCCGTCTCCCTGCCGCGGTCGGGCGGGCAGGCCATCGCCGAGGGTCTTCAGGAGGGAATCGCCGCCCTTGCCGGGGAACACGACGTGGCGCTGGCCGGAGGCGACACCAATGCGTGGGATGGCCCGCTCGTGGTCAGCGTGACGGCGATCGGCAGCGTCCTTCCGGGCCGCGCCTGGCGGCGGAGCGGGGCCCGCCCCGGCGACGCGCTGGTCGTCACGGGGCCGTGTGGCGGCAGCCTCCCCGGCCGCCATCTGGCGGTCAGGCCGCGGTGCCGCGAAGCCACGGCGATCGACGGGGGCTTCGCGGTGCATGCCGCCATCGACATCAGCGACGGGCTCTCTCTCGACCTCGCGCGGATGATGGCGGCCAGCGGCACGGGCTGCCTTGTCCAACTCGCCGCGATCCCGATCCACGAGGACGCCATCCTGATGAGCCGACAGCCCGGCGACACGCGTAGCCCGCTCGACCACGCCCTCGCAGACGGCGAAGACTTCGAACTGCTGCTCGCAATGCCGCCCGACGACGCGCGGGCCTTGGTCGCCACTCCTCCCGCCGGCCTGCGGCCCGCGATCATCGGTGAGGTCTGCGCGGCGCCCGGCCTCGTGTCCGTGGCGGCGGATGGCACGCGGGGCGTGCTCGAACCCAGGGGCTTTCAGCATGCCTTCGGCTCCTGAGGCCATGGCCGTGATGCTCACCGTCGCCGACGAGGGGGAACTGGAGCCACTCGCCAGGGCGCTCGTGGCCGGCCTGCCGAGTCATGCCTGGATTGCGCTGCACGGTGATCTGGGCGCCGGCAAGACGACGTTCGTCAAGGCGGTGGCGGCGGCGGCCGGCATCGATCCCGCGGAGGTCGTGAGCCCGACCTTCGGCCTGATCCACGAGCACGACGCTCCGGCAGCCGATCCACCCATCCATGTCGTCCATGCCGACCTCTACCGACTCGTCGGGCTCGAGGAACTGCGGGAGACCGGCTGGGAGGATGCCACGGCCGCCCGGCCCGGTGTGCGCGTCTGGACGTTCGTCGAATGGCCGGAGCGGATCGCCGGCGCGTTGCCCGCCGATCGGCTCGACGTCTCGATCGGCATCTCCTCCGAGACGGGCCGGGCCTTCGCCTTCGTGGCCCGCGGGGTCGAGCATGCCGTCGCGATCGCTGCCCTGCGGCGGTGCGGGGCGGTATGATCGGCAGATCCCGCCGCCGCGGCATCGCCTCCCCTTCCCGGATCACCCCATGCGTCTCCTGCCCGCCACGTCGCTCGTGTGCGTCGTCGACATCCAGGAAAAACTTCTCGCGGCCATGCCGCGCGGCGAGCAGATCGTCGCCCGCTCCCTGCGGCTGGCGGAGGCGGCCCATCTGCTGGGCGTGCCGACGATCCTCACCGAACAGTATCCCAAAGGCCTGGGCCGCACGCCCCCAGCCCTGATGGCGCACTTGCCCCCGGCCATCGAAAAGACCAGCTTCAGTTGCTGCGGCTGCGAGGCCTATCGAGCGGCCATCCCCGCCCGGATAGAGGCCGTCATCCTCTGCGGCCTGGAGACGCATGTCTGCATCGCGCAGACCGCGCTCGACCTGCTCGCCGAAGGGCATGCCGTCTTCATCGCCGTCGATGCCGTCGCGTCGCGGCACGACATCGACCACGACACGGGGCTCCGCCGCCTGGAGGCCGCGGGCGCGATTCCGACGACGACCGAAGCGATTCTCTTCGAATGGTGCCGCACCGCCGGCCACGCCCAATTCCAGGCGGTGCGGAAGCTCGTGATTTGATGGCAACGCCGACCAGAAAGGGATTTCCCATGCGACGCAGTTCTCCCCGACGACGCTGCCCTTGGATGGCATGCCCGATCGTCGCTGGCCTGCTGGTCTCCAGCCTCTGGCAGACCGGTCGTGCCGCCGAGCCGGCCGGCACCTCCCCCTTCACGAAGATCCGCCTCACCGAGAAATTCCACGCCGAGGGAGCCGGCATCGGTGACATCGACCGCGACGGCCATGCCGACGCCATCTACGGCCCCTTCTGGTATGCCGGCCCCGGGTTCGAGACCCGTCACGAGATCTACCCGCCCGAGGACTTCGACCCCAATGGCTATTCCAACAACTTTCTGACGTGTGTCTCCGACATCGACGGCGATGGCTGGCTCGACGTCATGGTCAACGTCTGGCCGGGCAAGGAGGTGGCCTGGTTTCGCAACCCAGGCAAGGCAGGGCGCGGCGGCGCTGCATGGCAGCGGCATCTTGCCTGCCCGACCGTCGATAACGAGTCGCCCGCGTTTGCCGACGTCACGGGCGACGGCAAACCGGAGCTCGTCTTTCACACCGGCGGCGTGCTCGGCTTCGCCCGCCCCAGCGAGGCGACCGCCACCGACCGCTGGATCTTCGAACGCTGCTCGGAACCGGCCGCATGGGGGAAATACCAGCACGGCCTGGGCATCGGCGACGTCAACGGCGACGGCCGCGTCGACCTGCTCATGGCCGAGGGCTGGTGGGAGCAGCCGGCGACGCGGTCCGGCACACCCTGGACGAAGCACTCCTTTCCGTTCGGCACGGGGGGCGCCCAGATGCACGTGTACGACGTCGACGGCGATGGCGATGGCGACGTGATCACGAGCCTCGCCGCCCACGGCTACGGGCTGTCGTGGTTCGAGCAGGTGAAGAATGGCGGGGCAATCGACTTCGTGGAGCACGCGATCCTGCCCCCCGCCGCCGACGGGGCCCTCGATGGCGTGCAGTTCTCCCAGCCGCACGCGGTGCTGGTCGTGGATATCGATGGCGACGGACTGCAGGACATCGTCACCGGAAAGCGGTTCTGGGCCCACGGCCCCAAGGGCGATCCCGACCCGGCCGGCACGCCGGTGCTTTGCTGGTTCGAACTCGTGCGGGATGCCGGGAAAACTGGCGCCGCCGCCGTGCGGTACGTGCCCCACACGATCGACGACGCCTCCGGCGTGGGCACCCAGTTCGCCGCCGGCGATCTCAACGCCGACGGCCGCACGGACATCGTGATCGGCAACAAGAAGGGCGGCTTCGTGTTCCTGAGCCGGGCCGACTGACGCTCGTCCCGCTGCGGTCCTGCTCTTTTCCGCAGGATCGCCTGCGGTGAATCACCGGCACCACGTCGGGGGCGTCACGGGCGCGCCGAGATGGGAGCTGGGGCGGCGGGAGTCGTGGCGGTCAGATCGACGTCGTCCCGGCCCTCCGCGAGCGATTGAAGCCTCGCCACTTTGGCCGCCGCCGACGGCTCGCCGGTCACCTCGCGGCCCGGGGCCGAGCCAAACCGGATCGTGCGGCCGTTGCCATCCGTCAGCACCCAGCTGCGGCGCCCCCCCGGCAGGTCCGGCCGGCAGGACGCCAAACCGAGATCGGCCCATTCCGGACCGATCGCCACGGCGAGGGCCGCGGCCTCCTCGACCACCGGGTCGCCCCAGGGAGTTCCTTCCGGCCCCTGCGGGCTCGTGGTGATGCCCTCGATCCGCGGATACCGCGCCGCGGCCTCCGGCGTGAAGTCGTCACTCGGCAGCACCGTGCCCTCGCCGTCGATCGCCAGCAGTCCGCCCTGCACCGCCACCACAGCCGCAGGCTCGCGGCAGGCCACTTCCACCACGGCCCGGGCAGGATGAACCAGATCGACACGCACGACCCGCCGCACCCACGGATGCATGTCGAACGCTCGGGCGAGCCGGCGGGGCAACTCAGGATCGTCGAGCGGCAGGGGATCGTCGAGGCTGGCGGCCCGCAAGGCCTCCCGCTTCAAATCGCCCATGACCCACGGGGCGACGCCACGCACCTCGATGGCATCCGCCTCGAGCGCGTAGCCCGCATCCAAGCGCACGTCATCGCTCACCCGCGACCAGAGGAAAAGGCCTGCGGCCACCGCCGCCGCCACCACGCCGATCGCCCCCCAGCCAGCCTGACGGTTTTCGAAGAACGTGGACCACAGGCCACGAGGCCGTTCGGGCGCGGGGGACGGCGGCCGTCGGAAAGCTCCCTCTCGACCGCTCATGATCGCTCCGCTTTCGCGTCCCTGGCCGCCGACGAAGGCCCGCTCATCACTCCGGTCACCATGCCTCGATGAGCGGCGTGAGTTCCACGGCCAGTTTTTCGCGCACCGTCGCCCGCACCAATTCCACGAGCCCGCAGACGTCGTCGCTCGAGCAGCCGGCCGCGGCGACCACGTAGTTGGCATGGGGACCATACACCGTCGCCTGGCCGAACCGCAGGTCGCGTCCTCCGGCCTGCGCGATCAGCGACTCGGCGGTGGTTCCCAGCGGATCCTTGAACATCATCGCCACCGCACGCGTGCCCGACGGCTGCGTGGAACGCTCGACGATCCACTGCTTCTGCATCCGCTTCGTGAGCCGGTCGGGGCTCTCGGCGTCGAGTTCGAAGCGGCATCCGAGCACGATCACGTCGTCCAGGTTGCTCCACCGCGATTGAAAGGCCAGCGACGATCCGCGCCTGGTGGCCACGGTGCCGTCGGCCTGCATGACCGTCACCTCGCTCACCCGGGCGCCGATGTCGCCCCCCCGGCTACCGGCGTTGCCGACCACGGCCCCGCCGACCGTTCCCGGAATCCCGACGAGCATCTCGAGGCCCGCGAGGCCGGCCTGCACCGCCGCCGAGACGACGTGCACGAGTTTCGCCCCCGCACCGGCGACGACGTACGGCGGCTCCACCTCGACCCGGCAGAACTCCGGCGCCGAGAGCCGCACCACCATGCCCGGAAACCCGCCGGTCGGCGCCAACACGTTCGACCCGCCGCCGATCACCCGCAGCGGAATGCCGCGCTCGTGGCACCGACGCACGACGCGGCCGAGCGCCTCCACATCCACCGGTTCGCAAAAATAGCCGGCAACGCCGCCGATCCCCAGCCACGTGTGATGGGCCAGCGGCTCACCGCAGGCCACGGCGATTCCGAGATCGTCGAAGGGGTCGCTGCCGCCGTCGCTGTTGGAACGGATGCCCGCTGCCATGGTAAGGGTTCGCCGTCGGGGGGATTCGATCATCGAGGCCGAGACGCCCGGGTCACGAATGCGGCGACCGGGCGTCACGCGCCGACAAATTGTGCCGCAGACGCCGCGGGCCGTCCACACGGGCATTCACCGGGCGGGGCACCGCCTCACGCCACCCGCCTGGTCGCCTGTCGCGGCGGATGCGTGAGTTGGAGCCAGCCGTCGATGACGTCCACCAGGCCGAGTCGCCGGCTGACAGGGCGGCCCCGCGGGTCCATCCGACGCAGCGGATCGCCCAGCACCAGCAGGCAGTCTCCCTCCTCGAGATCCGTGAGCACGCGATCGATCCTGGCGTAGGCGGCAGCCGCGCCGTCGCCCGCCTCGTCGGCGGCGATATCCGGCGGTGCCACGATGCAGTCGTCACACCAGCGGGACGAGCGGGTGACGAAACGGCCAGGGCCACCCAGCGCGGAAGCGATCCGCTCGCCGGCGACGAGCACGAGGCGGCCGTGCGTGAGGCGTCGCAGGCTGGTGAGCGTGCTGGCCAGCGCGTGTCCTGACGTAGGACTGTCGAGAAAGACGGCGAACTCCTGCCCGCGATCAAGCCGCTCCATCCTGCCGGAGACGCAGCCGGCGGCTTCGATGCCGCGGGCGGCCCGCTCCAGCGGCACCCGGTAGCGGGCACCGACGGCCACGGCCAGCAGGGCGTCGCGGACGAACGACGCCACGGGAGGCGTCACCGCGACGGGCATCACGTGGCCGCCGGCCTGCAGCAGAAACGTCTGACCGAAGAGGCCCCGCTCGACGGGTATGGCGGTGAGGTCGCCGCTCGTCAGCCCGGCCGTCACCACGCCCGCGGTCGGCCGCTCCTTGCCGCAGCGGCCGACGAGCCGGGCGACGTGCGCATCGTCAGCGTTGACGACCAGGCAGCCGTCGTCGGCAAGTCCGTCGAGGATGCGGCCCTTGATCCGATGGTAGGCGGCCCGGGAGCCGTGCCTGTCGAGGTGCGCCTCCGCGAGGTTCGTGACGACGACGGTATCGCACCGCACGCCAGCCAGGCCCTGCGCGGCGAGGAGCCGGCTCGAGACTTCGACCACCGCATGCGTGCAGCCGCTGTCGGCGATCCGCGCGAGACAGTCGGCGAGCGAGGCCGCGTCCTCGACGCCTCCGACTTCCGCATCCATGCCGTGGGCGTCGAGACACCCGAGATCGGAAACCACTCCCACGTGCAGCCCGGCCTCCGCGAGCACCGATGCCGTCAGCCAGGCAGTCGTCGTCTTGCCGCTGGTGCCGGTGACGGCGATCACCCGCATCCGCAGCGCCGGGTCGCCGACGAGGGCGTGGCAGAGGCGGGCAAACGCGCGGTCGGCATCGGGCACGACCGCCAGCGGCCGGCCGGCGGTCGGGAGAAAGGTTTCGGCGATCACGGCGGCGGCACCATTGGCCAACGCCAGCGCTGCATGTTCCTGTGCCGCCCCGAGCGCTCCCTCACGGGCCACGAACACGTCGCCCGGCCGGCAGGCCCGCGGATCATCCTGGCATCGTCCGACGACGATCTCATCGCAGGCGAAAAACGTCGCCTCCGGCACGACCTGCGAGAGCCGCACGTCCGCCACCCGCTCCCGCCACGAATGCTTCTTTGCTTTCCTCATCACGGCCTCCTGCCCGTCGCTCGTGCACCGGTCATCCTTGACCGGCGATGGGGCGTCATTGTGCGGCGAAGGCCAGGAGGGTCAACAGGCGTTTTTCGACCTGTCATCGCCACTCGGCGGGTCAATGCCACCTTTTTACAATCGCCCCGCCAACGCCCCGACGCGGCTCCCCCAGATTGCTCCAACACACTGATCGCCAAAAATGCCGTAGCCACCGCCCGTCGCTGCACCGTCAAATGGGTGAGACCATGAATGGACACGCCCTGTGGATCGGCGCGGCGGATGAGGAGCTCGATCTGGCTCGCACATGGATCCGCCCCACGCTGGAACGATGGCGGTCGCCGCTGCGGGTGTATCCCGCCCCACTCGACGCCGTGCTCTCCGCCGGATCCTCGCCGGTGACGCCGACGTTGGCGATCCTGGCCACTGATGGCCCTGCCCGGTGGACGCTCGACGACACCGTGGCCCTGTCCGGGGCCTGGCCGTTGATGCCCATCGTCTCCGTCGCCACGAGCCTCGTCGATGGCCGCCGCCGCAGCGGGCCGCCGTTGGCCGGCATCGACGAGGTGCCCTGGTACGAGCTTCCCGGTCGCCTGGAGACCTGGCTGCATGCCTGGACGACGGGACGCCCCGGCACCCTCACGCCCCCCTCCACCGTGCGTCGCGACGAGCGGTTGCTCGGCATCGCCGGGGAGCCGCCCGGGGGCATCCGTGTGGCGATCGTGGCCCCGACGGAACTCGACGCCGAAGGCCTCGCAGCGATCGTGCCCGTGGCCGGTGGCACCGTGACGTCGGCGTCCCGGGGTCGCCCCGCGCTCGGAGAGTCGGCCGACGTGCTGCTGTGGGACGTGGGGCGGTCGGCTGCCCATGCGATCGGTTGGCTGAGCATTCTCGCCGCCAACAGGCCGGGGCTGCGGATCGTGGTCATCGAGTCGTTTCCACGGGCCGACTCCGCCCGGGCTGCCGTCGATGCCGGCGCCGCGGCGGTCCTGGGCAAACCGCTGTCGATCGAGGCCCTCGTGGGGCTGTTTCGCCGATTCATGGCGGCCCCGGCTGGCCTTGGAGCCGCCGGGGGCTAGCCGCTAGCATCCCCCCCCATCATGGCTCCTTCACTCCGCACGGCTCTCTTCGTCGCCCTGCTCGCCCCGGCTTTCGGCTGCCTTCATTCCTGGCAGGGGGCATCGGGGCTGCCGCTCGCCGCGCCGCCGGGTCTTCCCGGTCGTGCCGAGGTGGTCGCCGGACAACTGGTGATTCATGCCGACTT
>CAZONY010000029.1:0-5607 GCA_964581215.1 uncultured Chitinophagaceae bacterium
GACCCGACGAAGCGGGGCGACGTCTCGAGCGAACTGGCCGTGAGCCTCGCCGACCCGACGAAGCCGCTGCCCCGCCGCCGTGAGCAGGCCGTGATCAAGACCGAAGGGGAGGTGGCTCGACCCAACCCCAACTCCGCTGCCGTCTGGCACTACCCGGGCCTCGACGCCGACTCGAACGGCAAACTCGACTTCGAGGAGACGATGCACCGCACCTGTGGCACCGTGGCGATCGCCGACGGTCTGCTGTTCGTCGCCGACTTCAGTGGCCTCTTCCATTGTCTCGACGTGACGACGGGCAAGCCCCACTGGACCCACGACATGCTGGCCGCCAGCTGGGGCTCGCCGCTTATCGTCGATGGCAAGGTCTACATCGGCGATGAGGACGGAGACATCACCGTCTTCAAGCTCGCGAAAGAGCGGGAGATCCTCGCCGAAATCAACATGGGCAACAGCGTCTATTCGACGCCCATCGTGGCCGACGACACGCTCTACATCGCCAACAAGAGCCACCTTTTCGCCATCCGGGAGGGAGCGAAACCGCTCCAGAAGTGATGCTATTCCGAGCGCTCGCGGCCGCCACGGTGATCGCGACGGTTCTGGCCCTGCCCGTCGGTGCGAGGGGGGCCGACGCTCCCACGCCGCTCGAGGCGCTCCGGCAGGCCAAGCGGATCGTCTTTCTCGGTGACTCGATCACGCACTCCGGGGGCTGGGTGGTCGATTTGGCCGCCTGGATGGAGCGGCAGGGGATGACCGGCGAAGTGATCGACATGGGCCTTGCCAGCGAGACCGTTTCCGGCCTCTCTGAAGACGGCCACGCCGGCGGAAGGTTTCCGCGCCCTGATCTGGCCGAACGGCTCGACCGCGTGCTCCGCGTGGGTCGGCCCGACCTCGTCGTCGCCTGCTACGGGATGAACTGCGGCATCTACCAGCCGCTCGACGAGGGCCGATTCGCCAAATTCAAGGCAGGGATGCAACGTCTCCACGACGCCGTCGAGAAGGCCGGGGCGAGGATCGTCCATCTCACCCCGCCGGTCTACGACCAGCGGCCCGACGCGCCGGGCCCAGCCGGGAAGGTCGCCTACGACGCCGTGCTCGATGCCTACTCGCAATGGCTGCTCTCCCGGCGGGCTGATGGCTGGATGGTCATCGACGTACACGGCCCGATGAAGGACATGCTGGCCGCCGCCCGGGCCAAGGATCCGGCGGCGATCTTCGCTCCCGACACCGTCCACCCCGATGAGGCCGGCCATTGGGCGTTCTGCCGCGCGGTGCTGGCGGGGCTCGGCGACACGGAGGCCGCGGCCCTGACCACACCAGACTCACTGAAGGAGTTCCTCCCACTGGTCAAGCAACGCCTGGAAATCCTCCGGGATGCCTATCTCTCAGCGGCCGGCCACCTCCGGCCGGGCGTGCGGCAGGGACTGCCGCTGGGAGAGGCCGAGTCGCAAGCCCGGGCCCTCACCGAATCGATCCGCTCGCGGCGCCTGCACCTCATGGGCCGCCAGCACGCGGGCGGTATCGAGTGGAAGAACCCGATCGAGTGGCCGCAGCCGCGTGTGGTCGATCCAGGCCCGGCGCCGGCCGATCCCCTTCCTCCTCCGGCCGACGCCATCGTGCTGTTCGACGGTACGAACCTCGAGGCGTGGACCAACGGCGAACGGTGGAACGTGGCCGATGGCGTGGCCACGGTTGGCAAGGGTGACATTCGGACCAAGCAGTCGTTCGGCGACTGTCAGATCCACCTCGAATTTCGCGAGCCCTCGCCCGCCAAGGGCCAGGGGCAGGGCCGCGGCAACTCGGGCCTCTTTCTGATGGACAAGTACGAGATCCAGATTCTCGACTCGTTCCAGGACGGCACCGACGGACCAGTGACGTATTTCGACGGCCAGTGCGGCGCCCTCTACAAGCAGCAACCTCCCGCCGTGAATGCCTGCCGCAGGCCGGGTGAGTGGCAGACCTACGACGTCGTCTTCTCGCGGCCACGGTTCCACGTCGACGGCACCCTCGCCGCGCCGGCCCGGATCAGCGTGCTGCACAACGGCGTGGCCATCCACTCCGACACCGTCATCAAGGGCGACACCTTTTACCACGCCCCTCCGAACTACACGGCGCACGCCGATGCGCTGCCGATCCGTCTGCAAGATCACGGCAATCCGGTTCAGTTCCGCAACATCTGGGTGCGGCCGTTCGAGCCGCTGGTGCCCCGCCCACTGGAATAGGGGCACGCAGCCCTCAGCGCTGCAAAACGAACTGTGTCGAATCGGCGGTGACGGCGAGGGTCGGCTGCCCCGAGGGGGCCGCGTCCTTCTTTCGCCAGCCAACCGCCACCCAGCCATCCTTGCGGGCCACGAGCTGCTCCATCGGCAGGGGACCGGCGTGTTTTAACTCGCCCGGCAGATCGAGCGGTTCGACATCCACCACTTCCTTGAACACCTTGTTGAAACGCTTTTGGAGAATCCGTCGCAGAGATGTCTCCGCGACCGAGAGCTTCTCGCCGCCCCCGGGCACGAAGCCCGGCGGGTAAATCTGCACATCGCCGTCGCGCACCAGGCGGATCGAGCCGGCAGCCGGCTCGATCCGGTAGGCGGCCCAGATGTCCATCGCCGGAAACTCACGGTCGCCGGAGGTGAAGCGGCTGCCGCGGACCGTCACCTTGACCCGCGCGTCGTCCGCATCGAGTTGCACCGGCAGTTTCTTGGCGAACGTGATCGACCATGGCGGCTGATCCGGATCGCTCTCGAGCGACTTGGGCAGTGTGCCGCTGTTCTTCCGGACCTGGTCCTCGACGAACTGCTGGGTGATCGTACGGCCGCCAAGCGTGATCTCGGCGGCGTTGTTGATCATCGTCTCGTGCACCCGAGCCGCAAGCACGGCGTCGGGATCGACGCCGGGTGGCGGCGTGAAGGCAGCGATCTGTTCGGCGAGCGCCTTGCGGGCCACGACGGAAAGCGTGGTGTCGGTCGTGCTCAACTTCAGCAATTCGGGATACCAGCCCCGCTGCAGGAGCGGCTGGCGAAACTTCGTCTGATAGTCGCTGCCGGCGCGGGCGAGGGCCCCGGCCGTTTGCTGATCGAACTGCTGCCGCACGCGATCCTCCGCCCGACGCTTCGAGATCGCCTCCGCCCGGGGACGGACTTCGGCGATCTTCTTGCTGGCCATCCGCCGGATCAGGTTCTTGCCGAACCTGCTCTTCACACCGATGCCGGCCGTCTCGGTTTGCACGTGGGCCGATGCCGAGACCGGCAGCGACGAGACCCGTTGGTCGTCGATGATGATCCGCTTACGGGCATCCACCGTCGTCATGCCCCGGGTATGCACCGTCACCGGCCCCTTGCTGCTGCGGGTCATCGAGTCGTTGCTGGCATCGAGGATGAGATCGACGAAGGCCGACCGGTCCGATGGCACGAAGTCGAGGAGCACGAATCCAGTCGTATGACCGGACCCGCGAACCCGCGTGCCCAGCACGACATCGTCCACCGGCGCGTGCTCGTCAACGACGCGATTGACGGCCGACCCCAGCAGGCTCTCCGAGACGTCCAGAAAGAGGTTGGGATGGCTCACCGCCTCCCGCACGCGGGCCACCGTGGCCGGCGCCTGCCGCGATCCCTCGAGCCTCGCCAGCAGTGGGCCGAGCGGTTCCAAGGCCTCGGTCGTCCCGTCGGCGGCTCCTTGCGCCAGAGTGGACGACAGTTTCTCCAGCCGTCGGGCGAGCACCGTTTCGGCCGCGGGGTTGGTGGCGGCATCGACCAGATCGAGATAGCCACCCACCGCGCGGCGGACCGCGGCGAACTGGGGCATCTCGAGACCGTTCTCCTCGGCGTCGAGTTTCTTGTAGAGCCGCAGCAGCGTGGCCGGATCGGCCTTGCTGCCGGCTGCGGCCTGCTGGACGAGCGCCGGCCAGTCGAGGTAGGTCCGCCAGTCCGCTCCGCTCTTGCTGCGGGCCAGCAGGGAATCGAGTGGGCCCAGCGCGGTCCGAAGTTTGGCGGCGGCGGCGGCTAGGTCGGAGTCCGAAACGGGACGAAACGCCTCCCCCGCGCCGACTGGATTGGTCGCGATGGCCGACAGATCTCCCGCCGCAGCAGGTCCGGCGACCAGCCCCACCGCGACCGTGACTCCCCACCCGGCGGCTGCCCAGCGGGCTCCGGCAAAACGTTGACTCTTCGTGAGAACCGTCATGGCAACCGCCTGTCTGAAAACTTGTGGAAAGATGGGCGAAACGACCGGGAGTGTAGCGATTGTGTCGATTTTTCCTACGGCAAACTTCGGCGGCGTTCCCCCCCTGCGCGAACGCCGTCGCCCGATTTCCTTCGCATGCGACGCAAAAGGCGATGTGCGCTCGACTTCCGCGTCGTTCCGTGCGGCGCAAGTCCAGCAAACTCGACGCCATGCGCAGGCCCATCCCCGTCCGCGCCCCTTGCCAGACCCTGGTGGCTCCCATTCAATCACGAGCCCGTCATCTCGCGTTCGGTGCCCGAAACTTTTTCAGAAGGACGTACCATGAACCGCTCACGCTCCCCGTCCGCAGGGGCCGCCCTTCGGCTCACCGCCACGCTCGCGATCGCCTCATCGCCGCTGTTCGCCCCGGCCGCCACCCCCGACCGGCAGGCCGCTCTCGCCGCGACCGACATCCCGTGTCTTGACGACTACGCCACAGCCACGAAGGCCGCGCAGGCATCGCACGCGATGCTGCTGGTGTCCGTGGAGACGGGGGAATCGGACGACCCGGTGGCCCGGCGGCTCGAGCAGCCTGCCGTGCAGGAGCGTTTTCTGCGCAGCGGAACACCCTGGGTGTTCTGCCGTCCGGACGCCCGCGCGACTGCGAAACTCGTGGCTGAACCCTCCCTCATCGAAATGCGACGCGGGCCCGGTGTGTTCGTCGTGGATCACACCGGCGGCCCGCTCACCGGCCGGGTGGTGTCGATCCTGCCGCGGAACGGAGGCAAGTACTACCGCTTCGATCCGTCGCACATCGACGAACTCGCATCGCTGCCTCCAGGCACGCTCACGCAGCGATCGATGATTCTTGCCGTGCGAATCCATCCCGAGAATCCGCAGAGCACGACCGGCACGTGCAGCCCAGTGCTCTGTGCGGAGGCGGCCTTGCACTCGGACCATCAGGCCCGCATCCATCGACAGGGGCACCACGACTGGGGCATGCGTTCGCAACGGATCGTCGGCCAGTCTGGCGGCGGATCGGCCTCGGAAGTGTGCGCCGAAAGCTGGAAAAACCAGGATCTGCTCGACTCGTGCGTCGATTGCGTGGCCAGTTGGCGGCAGTCGTCAGGCCACTGGAGCGCCGTCCGTAGTTCCCAAGCCGCCTTCGGCTATGACATCCGCCGTGGCTCCAACGGCATCTGGTACGCGACTGGCATCTTTTTACGGTAACGACGCTTCCGTGGCCGGAAGCACGAACACCTTGCCGTCGCCGATGCGGCCGGTGCGGGCGACCGATGCGATTCGCTCGACCACCTCGTCGACGCGGCTATCCTCCACCCACAACTGAATCTCGACCTTGGGGAGGAACGCCAGCGAGTAGTCGCTGTCACCGTACTGGTCGAGGTAGCTCTTCTGCCGCCCGTAGCCCTTCACCTCGTGGACGGTGCATGC
>CAZONY010000029.1:5707-13628 GCA_964581215.1 uncultured Chitinophagaceae bacterium
TCCGGGCAGCCCGAAGCCTCGTCAGCGTGTGCACTGCCGGGGCGGGCCATGGATGACCCAACGATCCGACTCATGCGCCGCGACGGCGGCAAGGCCCGGAGGGCCGGTTTCTTCCGACCGGAGGGTCGGCAAGCAAGCCGAGGCCATGGATGGCGAGGCTTGCGTGTCAACTGAAGAAATTGTCGCCGTACAAGTTCATCGGCGGGCAGGTCGTCACCGTGATGTCGCCGTTGACCCGCGTCTGACAGGCCAGCCGCATGGTCTGCTCGTTGCCGATGTAGGCCAGCGACACGGCCAGCCGACCCGACTCGAGGAATCCCTTGGGGCTCGTGTTCTCCATGCCCTTGGTGATCAGCACGCGGCAACTGCCGCAGGTGCCGAAGCCATGGCAGTTGGCCACCTTGTGGATGCCCGGATAGAGGCCCACGCCCGCCTGCAGGGCTTCTTTGCGGAGGTTGGCCCCCGCCGGAACTTGAATTTCCTTCTTCTCGTTCGTGAACGTGATGGTGGGCATCGGGTTTCTCTCGATGGTTGGCCGGCGGCTGCCGATATTGGTGGAGCGACGCCGATACTGTAGCCCGCCCTCCCATCCCCTTCCAGACAGCGTACCCCCCATGGCGGAACTCTCGAAATACCAGCATTCGATCGTCAAAAACTACTATGCGAACCTCGACACCGCGCTCGTGCAGCGACTCGGGGAACAGGTGACGGACCTGTACCTCGCCGAGGGCAAAAAGCGGGCCAAGCTGTGGGCGAGCATCGCCGTCGCGCTGGGCAAGCTCGGTGTCCCCCAGAAGCGGATCGATCACGTCGTGGCCACCGACGACGCCCGGCAGTTGGCCACCCTCTTGCAGGAACTCTGGGCCAAGGATTGACCCCCGCGGCCCCCTGCCCCATTCTGTGAGGCTCCCCATCCACCGGAGCCCCCGATGAATCAGAGTGCCGCCGCCCCCGCCACTGCCGACCATGCCGCGGTGCTCGAATCGCTCCGCTGGAAGAAGTTTCCGGTGCTCGACGACGGATTCGTGGCCCTCGTCGACTGCATGGGCGACGACGGCTCGGTCGTTCAGGCCGCGCGGGTCAGCTACGGCGAGGGAACACGGAAGGTGAGCGACGACCGCCAGCTCATCCGCTACCTCATGCGGCACGCCCACACCACGCCCTTCGAGATGGCGGAGGTGAAATTCGTGGTGCGGGTGCCGATGGATTGCTGGCGGCAGTGGATTCGTCACCGCACGGCAAGCGTCAACGAGTATTCGACCCGCTACTCGCTGGCGATCGACTCGATGCAGGCCACCACCGACGACCAGTGGCGGACGCAGGCCGCCACCAACCGCCAGGGCTCGGACGGCGTCGTGCCGGCCGCCGAAGGGCAGCGGCTCTCCCAGGCCGAAAGCGATCTGCAGGCGATGGCCCGCCGCGTCTACGAGGAGCGGCTGGCGGCCGGCATCGCCCGCGAACAGGCCCGCAAGGATCTGCCGCTCTCCACCTACACCGAGGCCTACTGGAAGATCGACCTGCACAACCTGCTTCACTTTCTCGCCCTGCGGATGGACTCCCACGCCCAGCTCGAGATCCGCCGCTACGCCGAAACAATCGGCCGTGAGATCATCGCCCCGCTCTTCCCACTCTGCTGGGAGGCGTTTCTGGATTACCGCGTGGAGGCGATGCGTCTGACGCGATTGGATCAGGGAGTCATCCGCCGGCTGGCCGAGCGAGGCCAGGCGTTCCCTGCGTCCGCCGATGCGTTCCTCGCGGCCCAGGATCCCTCGTGGGCCAGCCTCGAACGGTCGCGTGAGCGGGATGAATGCCTGGCGAAACTCACGGCCCTCGGCATCGTCCGCTAGTCAGAGTGTTTTTTCCGTCCGTTCCAGGAGCACCGCATGGATTCCGTCGTCACCGAACTGCTCGCCCTCAATCAGCAACTCCTCGACGCCATCGCCGCCGGAGATTGGAACGCCTATCGGAATCTGGTCGCGGCCGACATCACCTGCTTCGAGCCGGAGGCCAGCGGCCACCTCGTGCACGGGCTGCCGTTCCACGAGTTTTATTTCCGGCTCGCCGACGGCTCGAAGCCGAAGCATGTGACGACCACGATGGCCTCGCCCCACGTGCGGATGCTTTCCGATTCGGCCGCCCTCGTGGCGTACGTACGACTGGTGCAGAAGCTCGACGCAGCGGGCTCGCCCATCACGGTGCGGTCGGAGGAGACCCGGCTGTGGCAGAAACTCGGCGGCCGGTGGCAGCACGTCCACTTCCACAGAAGCCTGCCCGGGTGAGGGGCTGACACGGATGTCGTGGGCCACGCTCAGCCGCGGAGGACGATCTCGACCTCGTCGCCCGCTTCGTACCGCTGCCCGCCGGCCGGCAGGGCGATGAGGCCGCCGGCGCCGGCGAGGCCGAGAAGGTCCGACGATCCGCTCCACGGCTGCGGCAGCGCCTCGAATCCGCCGGCCTTCTCGACGAGCCGACAGGGCAGATAGACGGGCCGGTCGGCCGCGGCCTTCACGCCGCCGGCGAGCGTGGCGGTCGCGCGGGGAAGATGCCACGCGTCCCGATCGGCACCGGCCAGGATCTGGATCGCCGGCCGGACGAACAGTTCGAAGCAGACGAGGCTGCTCGCCGGATTGCCGGGGAGGCCGAAAACGAGCGTGCTGGCCGCGCCGTCGCGACGCAGGATGCCAAACCAGACCGGCTTGCCGGGCTTGAGCCGCACCTTGTGAAACACCTTCTCGACGCCGCACAGGCGGAAGATCGCCGGCACGAGATCGAGGTCGCCGGCCGACACCCCTCCGGAGAGCACGAGCACGTCGGCCGCAAGGCCCTGGGCCACTGCAGCCCGGATCGCCTCCGGCTTGTCGGCGGCGATGCCGAGCGGGATCGGCTCCGCACCCAGAAGTCGCACGGCTGCCGCGATCATCGGGCCGTTGGAGTTGCGTGTTTGGCCGAAGGCGGGCATGGCGTCCGGTGCCACCAGTTCACTGCCCGTGGAGAGAACGGCGACACGAACGCCGCTGGTGGCGATCACGTGGGTCGCCCCGGCCTCCGCAGCCACACCGATCTCCGCAGCGCCCAGCCGTACACCGGCGGAAAGCACCACCTGCCCGGCACGAAACGCCGCTCCGCGCCTGCCGACGTGCTGCCCTGGCCTGAATCTCGCGTCGTGCAGACTCACCCGACTGCCGGCGTGCCCGCTGCCGGCGCCTTTCGGGCAGCACTCGATCGGCACGACCGCATCCGCCCCCGGCGGAATCGGTGCGCCGGTCATGATCCGGGCGCAGCAGCCCGTGCCGATCTCCAGGGCCGTGACGTCGCCCGCCGCCAGATCGACGATGACATCGAGATCGACCGTCGCGTCACCGGCCGCGAGCATGTCGTCGCCCCGCACCGCGAAACCATCCATCATCGCCCGATCCCATGGCGGTGAATCGACGTCCGCGACGACCGGAGCGGCCAGCCTGCGGCCGCAGGCGTCGAGCAGCCGCATCCGGCGCGGCGGGAGTTGAGCGGCCGTTCGTTCGACCAGCGCGATGGCGTCGGCGAGCTCCAGCATCGCGTTCAGGCCGTCTCCAGGAAGGCCCGCAGCAGGTCGTAGCCGGACGGCGTCAGGAAGCTCTCGGGGTGAAATTGCACGCCATAGACCGGCAGCGTCGTGTGACGGATCGCCATGATCTCCCGGCTGCCGTCGGGAGCGGTCGACCAGGCATCGACTTCGAAGTCGCGGGGCAGCGTCGGCGGATCGATGACGAGGCTGTGGTACCGGGTGGCCTCGATCGGACTGGGCAGACCGGCGAAGAGGCCTTGGCCCGTGTGTTCGATGTGATCGACCTTGCCGTGCATCAGCCGCTTGGCCCGCACGATCTTTCCCCCGAAGACCTGGCCGATCGACTGATGCCCCAGGCAGACGCCCAGGATCGGCATCCGTCCGGCGAAGCGACGCACCACCTCGCAGGAGATGCCCGCCTCGTCCGGCGTGCAGGGCCCCGGCGAAATCACGAGGTGGCTCGGCGCCTTGGCCGCGATCGCATCGCCGGTGATCCGATCATTGCGATGCACCTCGACCGGCAATCCGGGCGCGATCTCCCCGAACCGCTGCACGACGTTCCAGGTGAACGAGTCGTAGTTATCGATGAGAAGGAGCATTCTTTTCAGCGCGGAGAGCACGCCGGAACGGCAACCCTCACTCCAAAAGCGTACTGGGGTGTCCCTCGCGGTCCACGAGTGGCATCACGTGGGGCTTGTAGATCTGGGTGTAAGCCTCGGCAAGGCGGTGGGCGTCGAGGGCTTCCTGCGACTCCCAGTGCTCCACGAGTGTGAACCGTCGCGGCTCGGCGGAGGAGTGATACACGTCGAACCGCAGACACCCCGGCTCGGCTCGGCTCGTGCGCATCGCGGCCGCGAGCAGGTCGCGAATCTTCGGAGCGTCGGCGGCGTCCTTGGCGGTGAGGAGCACGTTGAGGCAGATCATGGCGGATCACCGATTGGGGGTTCGGACTGCGTCCATCACTGTACCACCACGATGCCGGCTCCGTCGTGCGGATCGCACCGCCGTCGGGCGAGAACGCGAAGGTACGGGGGGAGGTAGGCCGCCCGATGGGCGAAGGAACCGGTCGAGGCATCGGGCCGTGTGTGATCAGGCTCGCCGACATCCTCGATCGAAAAGCCGGCCGAACAGATGCCGCCGAGCAGGGCGGTGAGGGAGTGGATGAACTCGTGGGTGCCTGCCTCGCGCAGCCGCGAAGGGGCTGCCGGGGGCAGCGGCTCGCCAGAACCCTGCGGGTGCTGAAACTCGTAGCGTCCCGCTGCGTTCGGCTCGAGCGTCGCCTGCAGGCTCGCCGGCGACTTGTGCTGGCTCACGTACAGCCCCCCCGGCTTGGTCACCCGCGCCACCTGGCGAAAGACGCCGGCGACGTCGGGCACGTAGCAGGTGCTCACCGGGTGGATGACCAGATCGAACCGGCCACGGCCGAGCATCGAAAGATCGTGCATCGAGCCCTGAAGAATTTCGAGGTCGATCCTGCGCTCGCGGGCGACCTGCCGGTCGAGATCGAGCATCGCCGGGGAGACGTCGAGCACGGTCACCCGTGCTCCGGCCGCCGCGTAGAGGGGCGCATGCTTACCCCCACCGGCGGCGAGGCACAGCACATGGAGGCCATCGAGTCGCTCCGGCAGCCAGCGTCGCCCCTGCGGACCTCCGTCACCGAGCCAGGCCCGGGGGTCGGCGAACGCCCCATCCTCGGCCGGCCGCGCCAGGGGGGCCTGCTGCCGAGCCAGCCGATCCCATGCCCGGGCGTTGTGCTCGAGGAGGGATCGGTGGCGTTGGTTGTCGGCCCCGGACATCGGTCGATCCCGCGTCAGATGGCCGGTTTCAGGAGCCCCTGCCGATGCATCACTTCCAAGGGAGGCCCGGGCCGCCACTTCTTCCGTCGCTTGTCGTAGACGGCGGGCACGAGCGTCGGCTCACCCGTCTTGGGGTTGTCGAGCACGGCGCCGGCGAGCGGCAGCGTGAAGACCTCGCCGCTCTTCTTGCAGACATAGCAGATCTGCGGAATCAGTTCTTTCGCCACCGTCGGAGCGCGGGGCGGAAGCGCGAACGGGGCAATCAACCAGGCCGCCACCATGAGGGCGACGCCCGCAATCCAGATTCGCATGTCTTTCATCGTCTTGATCTCCTGATGGATGCAGCAGTGTCAGTTCAGGTCATACAGGGCGTCAGCCTGCACCGCGGCGGCCGGATCGCCGTCGCAGACGATGCCGATCTTGTGGAATTCCATCTGCGGGAGCTGGCCAGGATCGGTCCAGGGGCCGGCCCGGAATTTCCGCGGGTAGACGGCGACGTGCCCATCCACGAACACGACGTTGGCCTGGTCGCCACCGTGGCGAAAATGAATCGAGGGATCCGCGCCGCTCGGCGCCAACAGACCGCCGAGATTTTCCCGCAGGTTGAACGGAGCCAAAAAATAGACAATCGCGCTTTCGGCAAACGCGATCGTGCGTTTCGTCTCCGCGACCCTACTGATGGAATGCCGCAGGTTGCGATGCTTCAGTGACACCGCCGGCCAGGCCGACCAGTCCCATTGCGTGCCGGGCCCGAGCGACGGGTTGTAGTCGAACCCCGTCGACATTTTTCCGTACCGCAACTGCTTGACGGCCCCCGGCCCGAAGTTCGGGCACTGGTAGGCCTCCACGTTTCCTTCCATGAAGGGAGACAGCGTGCCATTCTCGAAACTCAGCCGGTCGGTCAGGTTCGGCTGGTTTTCATCGACCTCGCCGAACCAGTAACGGCTCTTGCCGAGATACGGATTGTTGCTGGGATTCGCCAGCGTGTCGGCGATTCGGGCATCGTCGTCGACCTTGAACGGCGGCAGGTCGTTGTTGTTCGCACTCACATAGCCGTGGAGGGCCAGTCCGAGTTGCCGCAGGTTGCTTGCACAACTCGTTCGTCGCGACGCCTCTCGGGCCCCCTGCACGGCCGGCAGCAACAGCCCCACGAGCACGCCGACGATGGCAATCACGACGAGCAGCTCCACCAGCGAAAATCCGGCCTGTCGCCGGCTCGAGCCAGCGACAGGCCCGCGGCCCGCCGCACATGACAGGCATGCATTCATGGAAACCTCCTTGCAGCCGGGCCACGGCATACCGCGGGCGCACGAGGCACCGCGGGAAGACGTACACGACCGCCACTTCAGACACCAGCTTCAGCGGCCCGCACGCACGGACCGTGCCTGTGAGGCCGCCCGCGCAGCACCACATGCTCCTTGCGAACGCTGGTAGGTCTTCTGACTCCCAGGCTCGGCCGGTTGCAGCCTTCTCGCCGGCCAGCCACTCTCGCGGCCGACAGGCAATGGCTCGAACGCAACCGGCTTTCTCTCCCAGGACTGGCGGAGCCAGCCTCGAAGATCGCCCGGACACAGCGGCGGGGCCGTCCCGGAATTGCACCGGAGTTCCCTGTTTGCCGGAGGAAAGCAGCAGCTTTTCCCGGCCACCAGGCTCGTGTGGGGGAATGTACCGGTGATGCCGGTCATGTCAAGCCGCGCAGGCCTGGTCCATACAACCGTCAGAGTCCGCCACGGCTCTCCCACGCCATGGAAAACCCTGCGGGTCACGAAGCCGCTGCGCATCAAACCCTGCCGGTCATGACGGGTCGAGCCGCACCGCCTCCCGACATGGAACCGACGGCATGTTTTGCCCACGCGTCATCACGTGGCGCCCGACAAAAATCGCACGGACGGTGTTCAAGCCGGTTTCACCAAGTCGCCGATAGCCCACTTGTCCCCCGGGGCATCACTGTGCCCGTCGGGCAACCAGGGGGCGGCAGCAACCTGCGATCGATCGAGTCACGGAATGACTCGACAGGCCTGCCGTGGAACAGTTCGTGGATCACAACCTCGGGATGACAAGCCTCGCGAACGGGACGAAGCATTCTCGCGTGATCCGCAACCAAAGGAGATGTGGCTCGATGAAGCGTATGATGTTCCTCGGTGCGCTGGTTCTCGGTGTCACCGTTTGTACCCAGTCCTATGGTTTCGAGCTCCTCGACCGGATGCTCGGCAATCATCGGGGCTGCTGCGATTCGTGCTGTGAGCCCGGCTGCGACGCCGGCAAGGGTTGTTGTGAGCCCGGCTGCGACGCCGGCAAGCCTGCGGTGCGGCTTCGTGCTGCGGCATGCGGAAGTCTCGGGACCTCTTCGGTGGGCTGAAGGGCCTGTTTGAGAAGTGCCGGGCGAAGCATCGTGGCTGCTGCGACAGCTGCTGCGACGAGCCCGATTGCGGTGCTGGCTGCTGCGAGCCCGCCTGCGGTGCTGGCAACGGCTGTGCTGAGCCCGCCTGCGACGCCGGCAACGGCTGCTGCGAGCCCGCCTGCGGTGCTGGCAACGGCTGCTGCGAGCCGGCCTGCGGTGCGGCTTCGTGCTGCGGTGTCC
>CAZONY010000030.1:0-13627 GCA_964581215.1 uncultured Chitinophagaceae bacterium
GGGGGGGGGGGCGCCCCCGGGGGGGGGGGGGGGGGGGGGGGGGGGGGGGGGGGGGCGAACGTCGCATGCATGGTGCCACCTCACTTTGAAAAACGGGATGAGCAAAAAGGACGGTGCGTGGAAATCAGAGATCCGATGAAAAGTGTCCCCAAAAGGATGCTATCTCTTATCGACGCTCCCCGCTCGTGCACGTTTTTGCTAAACTTTTGCACGGATGCGTGATCCCCGGACGGCCACGGTTGGCGGCGCGTCGTTGCCCCACGCTCCACCCGCGGAGGCGGCCATGAAGAAGCGATCGGGACGGCGGGTCGCGGTCGTGCTGGATTCGACGATCGCCTTCCAGCGCAAGGTCATCGGGGGCATCGCCGCCTACGCGCGAGAGGCCGGCACCTGGCAGCTCTATGTCGAGGATGATCCGCTCGAAAAACTACCGACCCTGGAGGAGTGGGCGGGGGATGGCCTGATCACGGCCTTCACCGATCGCCGCCATGCCGCCGCCATCCGGCGGATCGATCTCCCGGTCGTCGGCGTCGAGGGAGGCTATGGCTGGTATGACCCGCGATCGCGAATTCCCTATCTTGCCACCGACAATGCGGCGATCGCCCGCCTGGCCGCGGATCATCTCCTGGCCCAGGGTTTCATGCGGCTTGCCTACTGCGGCATGTCCGCCGATGGCGACAGGCCGTGGTCGGACGAGCGGGGCAAGGCCTTCGCCCGGCGGGCCCGGGAGGCGGGGGTATCGTGCTGTGAATATGAAGGAAAGCATATCCCGACCCGCTCGTGGAACGCCCTGCAGGACGATCTCTGCCGGTGGATCGCCGCGATCGAAAAGCCGGTCGGCATCATGGCGGCCAACGATGCCCGGGCCCGCCACGTGCTCGAGAGCTGCCATGCGGTCGGGGTTCGGGTGCCCGAAGAGGTGGCGGTGATCGGGGTCGACAATCATGAACTGCTCTGCGACTGGACCGATCCCCCGCTGTCGAGCATCGAGCAGGGGGCGGCGGCCCTCGGGTTTCAGGCGGCGGAGCTGCTCGACCGGATGATGCGCGGCCGCCGGCCGGCAACGCTCGTCCGGAGGATCCCTCCGGAGGGAGTGATCGTCCGCCGTTCGACCGACTCCCTGGCGATCGCCGATGCCGACGTGGCGACGGCAGTCAGGTTCATCCGCGAGCACGCCTGCCGACACATCCGCGCGGCCGACGTGGTGGACCAGGTAGCGGTGTCGAGATCCACGCTCGAGGGCCGGTTTCGGCGTGTCCGGCGGAAGACGATCTACGAGGAAATCCGCGACACGATGCTGGCCCGGGCGCAGGAGCTGCTCGCCGACGACCGGCTGCCGCTCAAGCAGGTGGCCCGCGAAGCCGGTTTCGCCCACGTGCAGCACCTGACGAATGTGTTTCGCAAGCGGCTTGGGCAGACGCCCGCCCGATTCAGGGCGGAGAAGACCAGGATTTCCGACAAACGCCGGCGCGGAGCCGGCGCGATGGCGAATCGGGCACGGTTGGTATAGTGCTCGGAACGATGACTCGAGCCCGCCGCATGCGCTGCGCCTTCGTCGCCACGGCCGTGGCAATCGCGGCCGCCGTGGCGACCGACCCTGCCATGGCCCAGAACCGCCCCGTGGCCTTCATCGGCGCGGACCTGCTGCCGGTCTCGGGGCCACCGATCCCGGCCGGCGTGGTCGTGGTCGCCGACGGAAAAATCGCGGCCGTCGGCCCCGCGGCGACCACGCCGATTCCCGCCGACGCCGAGCGGATCGACGTCGGCGGCAAGGTGATCATGCCGGGCCTCGTCGACACCCACAGCCATGTGGGCGGCGGTTGGGGCGGCGACGCCAGCGGCCCCATGCAGCCTGACGTGCGGATCCTCGACTCCATCAATATCCGCGACTCCGGCTTCCGCAAGTGCCGGGCCGGCGGCCTCACCACGCTCAACATCATGCCGGGCTCCGGCCACCTGCTCAGCGGACAGACGGTCTACGCCAAGCTTCGCCGGGCCGAGACGATCGACGATTTTTTCTACCATGCCGCCGACGGCCGGATTCTCACCGGCATGAAGATGGCCAACGGCACCAACCCCCAAAAAGAGCCGCCGTTTCCCGGCACCCGCTCGAAGTCGGCGGCCATCGTGCGCCAGAAGTTTCTCCAGGCGCAGGACCACCGCCGCAAGATCCTGGCCGCCAAGGGAGACGCCGCGAAGATGCCCGATCGCGACCTGGAGATGGAGGGCCTTCTCGACGTGCTCGACGGCCGCGTGATCGTCCATCACCACGCCCACCGCGCCGACGACATCATGACGGTGCTCCGCCTGCGGGAGGAGTTTGGATTCAAGGTCGTGCTGCACCATGTCAGCGAGGCCTGGAAGGTCGCCGGCGAACTGGCGAAGGCCCGCGTCCCCTGCTCGGTGCTCGTGGTCGACAGCCCCGGAGGCAAGATCGAGGCGATGGACATGTCGCTCGCCACGGGCGCGGTGCTCGAGCGGGAGGGCGTGCCGTGTGCCTTCCACACCGACGATCCCGTCACCGATTCGCGACTCTTCCTTCGCAGCGCCGCCCTCGCCGTCCGCGCCGGCATGTCGCGGGAGAAGGCGATCGAGGCGGTCACGCTCGCCGGCGCCCGGATGCTCGATCTCCACGACCGCATCGGCTCGCTGGAGCCCGGCAAAGACGCCGACTTGATCGTGCTCTCGGGCGACCCGCTCGCCGTCCGCACGAAGGTGCTCCAGACCTGGGTGGAGGGCCACAAGGTGTTCGACCGCGACGATCCCGACGACCGGCTCTTCGCCGTGGGCGGCTTCGGCTCGAGCCGCGATCAAACCGCCCACGCCTGCTGCACCGACGTCCGGCTCTCGGAGACCAGCCGATGAACCGACTCTCGGCAGCCGTCGCCATGCTCACGATCGCCCTCGGGGGTGGCGCCGGGCCGCTGGAGGCCGTCGCCGACGAAAGCCCCGCCGCGGTCGCGGTGTACGGCGACACCGTCCACACCATGGCCGGGCCGCCCATCGAGAACGGCGTCGTGATCATCGTCGATGGCAGGATCCGCGAGGTCGCGACGGCTAGGGCAGCCACGATCCCGGCCAACGCGACCGTGCTGCGGGGCAAGGTCGTGACGCCGGGACTCGTCGATGCGCATACCGCCGTCGGGTTGACGGGCTACCTCAACCACGAGCAGGACCAAGACCATCTCGACCACGGCGAGCCGATCCAGCCGGAGCTGCGGGCGATCGACTCCTACAATCCGCGCGAGCGGCTCATCGAGTGGCTCCGCGGCTTCGGGATCACGACGATCCACACCGGCCACGCGCCAGGGGCGCTGATTTCCGGCCAAACCATGGTGGCGAAGACCGTCGGCGACACCGTCGAGGAGGCCGTGATCCGGCCCGCCGCGATGATCGCGGTCACGCTCGGCGACGACGCCCGGCCGGCCGGCGGCGATTCCAAATCCAAGTCGCCGGGCACCCGCAGCAAGGCGGTGGCGATGCTGCGGGGCGAATTCGTGAAGACGCTCGACTACCTGCGGAAGCAGCGGGCGGACGATGCCGAGAAGAAGCCGGATCGCGACCTCCGACGCGAGGCGTTCGCGGAGGTGCTCGCCGGCCGGCTGCCGCTTTTGGTGACCGTGAACCGTGCCACCGACATCGACGCGGCCCTGCGAATCGCCGCTGAATTCAAGATCCCGATCGTTCTCGACTCCGCCGCCGAGGCCTACCTGCTCACCGACCGAATCAAGCAGGCGAAGGTGCCGGTGATCGTGCATCCCAGCATGCGCCGCGCCGGCATGGGCGCCACCGAGAACATCGGCTTCGAGACGGCCGCCACGCTGCGGAAAGCGGGCATTCCGGTGGCGCTCCAGAGCGGATACGAGGCCTATGTTCCGAAGACCCGGGTGGTGCTCTTCGAGGCCGGCATCGCGGCGGCCAACGGCCTCGCCTTCGAGGAGGCCCTGGCGAGCGTCACGATCGACGCCGCACGGATCATCGGCGTGGACGACCGCGTGGGCTCGCTGCAGCCGGGCCGCGATGGCGACGTGGCGATCTTCGACGGGGATCCCTTCGAGTACACGACGCACTGCACGGCCGTGGTGGTCAACGGCCGCGTCGTGAGCCAGTCGCCCCGCTGAACCCGCCCACCCACATGGAAGAGCAATGGGGCAAGGAAAAAGCCGGTTGTGGCCGGATTCGATATGCGAATGTCTGCTTAGGCAGACGGCCGGCGAGCTAGGATTCCGGCTTGCTTCGGCGGCCCAGCCGCTGAGCGTGGTTGTTCGCCATTCGAAAGGAGATGAGGACCCATGCGGCTGACACGCATCGTGATCACGCTATGCGGCTGTCTGGCGGCCGGCACCGCCGTTTCAGCAGACGCGGGCGCAAAGTCGCATTCCAACGCACCTGCCGCCCCGGCACGGGTATTCAGCGCGCTCACCTACGGGGCCGTGGGCGACGACAAGACGGACAACACGGCCGCATTTTCGGCGTGCCTGAAGGCCATCATCGAGGCGGGAGGTGGCCGCATGACGATTCCCGACGGGATCTATCGCGGCAGAATCATCGTTCCCGGCACCAAAGAGTGGATCACCGTGGAGATCGTGGGCGAGAGCGAACCGACCCCGGTCTGGGGGACGATCGGCACGTTTCCGTTTCCGAAGCATGGCACGATCATCAAATGCGTGTCGGAATCGGGGCCGGCGGTCATCTCTGCAGCCAACGTCCCCGAAAAGCTGTACTCGCGGTTCTCGGGCGTCAACGTGAGCCTGCGGAACCTCGACGTCCGCACCTGCGACAACCCCGGCATCGGCGGCGTCGATCTCATGAACGCGGCGCAGTGCAAACTCGAGAACGTCTTTGTCAACACCGACGTCTACAACGTGCAGGCGTCCAAGCCCACCCATGGTACGGCCGGCATCAGCACCCCGGCCTGCGACAACGGGGGGCTCACGATCCTGCGGAATGTCATCGTGACCGGGTATCACACCGGCATCCTGGTGAACGAACATACCGACGGCGATACCATCAATCTGGGCTCCAACGTCAACGGACTACAGTTTGCCTCCGCCCATCACGCCTCTCGGTTCGGTCGGGTCTGCGCGCAGCGCTGCACCCGCAGTGTCACGGTGACCGGCAAGCACGGTTTTTGCATCGGGCAGCTGGACATCGAAATTGCCGGCCCTGGCCAGACCGATGAAGGCAACAAGTGGCAGGCGGCTGATTTCAACATCCACGACCCCCAGAATCTCGGCAGGGGCGACATCAATTACTGGGTCGTCGAGGGCAATGTCGGAGCGGTAGAGAAATTCACCAGGGACGGTGGTGAACACATCCGGGCCCGACGGATCGGATCGAAGTGAAGGGAAGCCAACTCGCAACCATCGCCAAGCGACGCGTGGTCTTTCGCAGCGGCACACGATGGACATTCATGAGGAGGAGGGCAGGATGAGCCGGGAAACGCTCTGGGAAACACTGGCCGAGCAGTCGGCCGCCATGCAGACCGCCGGAACCTACAAGACCGAGCGCGTGCTCGAGGGTCCGCAGCGCACTCGGCTTTCGGTGGGCGGCCGCACCGTGCTCAACATGTGCGCCAACAACTATCTCGGCCTCGCCGACCATCCGCAGGTCGTGGCCGCGGCTCGTGAGTCGCTCGACCGTTGGGGCTACGGCCTGGCGAGCGTGCGATTCATCTGCGGCACCCAGCAGCTCCACAAGGAACTCGAGGCGAAGATCAGCCGATTCGTCGGCATGGACGACACGATCCTCTACAACTCGTGCTGGGACGCCAATGGCGGTCTTTTCGAGACGATCCTCGGCCCCGAGGATGCGATCGTCTCCGATGCGCTCAACCACGCGAGCATCATCGACGGCATCCGGCTCTGCAAGGCCAAGCGACTGCGCTACAACAACAACGACATGGCCGACCTCCGCGACAAATTGGCGGAGACCAAGGGCTCCCGCCATCGGCTGATCGCGACGGACGGCGTGTTTTCCATGGATGGCCACTTGGCGAACCTGCCGGCGATCTGCGAACTCGCCGACGAGTTCGACGCGCTCGTGATGGTCGATGATTCCCACGCCGTCGGCTTCGTGGGGCCGCACGGCCGCGGCACCCACGAGCACTTCGGGGTGATGGATCGGATCGACATCCTCACCGGTACGCTCGGCAAGGCGCTCGGCGGCGCCAGCGGCGGCTACACCTCGGGCCGCAGGGAACTCGTCGAATGGCTGCGGCAGCGGTCACGGACGTATCTCTTCTCGAATACGGTCGCGCCGCCGGTGGCGGCCGGCGCGCTGGCGGCCCTCGATTTGCTGCAGGCCTCGACCGCGCTGCGGGACACGCTCGAGGCCAACACGAGATTCTTCCGGGAGTCGATGACCGCGCGCGGGTTCTCGATCCTGCCGGGTGAACACCCGATCGTGCCCGTCATGCTCGGAGATGCTGCGGTAGCGGCGAAGATGGCCGACCGGATGCTCGCGGAGGGCGTGTACGTGATCGGTTTTTCCTACCCGGTCGTGCCTCACGGCACGGCCCGGATCCGCACGCAGGTATCGGCCGCCCACACGCGGGCCGATCTCGAGCAGGCGGTGGCGGCCTTCGAGGCCGTCCGCGCACGGCTCAACTAGCTGCGACTGTCGCCGACGTTTCACCACGGGCCGGGGCCCGCTCCTCATGCCGACCGACGATCCACATCGTTGCCCGACCGCGATCCTCGACATCCTCAGCGAGGGCTTTCGGTCGGCCTTCCTCCGGGCCGACATCAGCGCGGAGGATGCCGCGGGCTACCTCCGCGCGTGCCATGCCTGGATCAGCGCCGAGGTGGCGCCGGTGTACACCCTGAACGAGCTGCAGCCCGTTTCGATCACCCTTGCCAAGCGTCAGGGCTCGTGCAGTCAACGGTTCGCGTGCCTGGAAGCTTTCGCCCGCGCCCATGCCATCGCCACACGGGTCCGCGGGCTGTGGATCGACGGTCAATTCTGGGCACCACGATTCCGGTTCACCCGCCACTTCATACCGGCCCGCATCCTGCTCGCCTTGCCACAGTTTTACGTCGATCGCGATTGGCTGGACGTGGAGGAGCTCTTCGGGGAAACGGAAACCCTCGTCCAGCGGAATCCCCGCCGGTTTACCAACGACGCAGAAACCCTGTTCGATGCTCTGCCTCACGTGGCGGTCGACTTTCGCGGCAGGTCCCGCAGCTGTCAGGGAGGGCGGTGCGACCTGTCACGGTTCGCCTTGGGCGATGCAGGCACCTTTGCGACGCGGGATGAACTGTTTGCAAGCCAGCCGTTGCTCCAGAACACCCTTCGCGGGCGGGCCTTCGAACTGCTGCATGGCGGCCGCCGGAGCGTGTGAGCGTCCGGGACCGGCCGGCCACCCCTTTCGAGCCCCAATTCGCGGGAAAAAGCCGTTTTTCGCGCTACCAGAGGGTTGCTTTCGCCCCCGGGCGAAGATACCGTTGATTGAAGCGTCGAGGGATTTCCGGCCACGAACGAGTTGGGCTGATGACGGCTGCCAGCCTCAAGGACAAGCCCGTGCGGGATTTGGCCCGCCTTGCCAAGCGGCAGGGTGTTCAGGGCTGGCACGCCATGCGGAAGGATGAACTCATCCGCGCGCTCGTCCGCAAGGCTCGAAACGCCAAGCAGGGCGTGGGTGGGCGATCGCCCGTGTCAGCCCCCGCGCCGGAGACCGCCGCCCGGGATGCCGCGCGGAATGCGGTCGTTTCCCAGCGGATCGCCGAGGCCCGCGAGCGGCTCGCCCGGGCCAAGAGCCTCGTCACGGGCCCCGAGGGGGGCCGCCTGCCGCGGCCCGTCCGCGACCGGATGGTGCTGATGGTTCGCGGACCGCACTGGCTGCACGCCTTCTGGGAGGTCACCCCGCGCAGCGTGGAGCGGGCCAAGGCCGCGTTGGGGTCGGATTGGCACTCCGCGCGGCCGACCTTGCGGGTGCTCCAGGTCGAGACCGGCGTCCAGGCCACGCCATCCGAACGGGTGGCCCGCGAAATCGAGATTCATGGCGGCGTGAAGAACTGGTTCATCGACGTCCGCGAGCCGCTGCGCTGCCGCGTCGAAATCGGCTACCGCACTCCGTCGGGCCGGTTCCACGGCCTCGTTCGCAGCAACACGGTTTCCACCCCCGTCGCGTCGCATGGAGACACGCTCGACGCCCATTGGGGCGACATCGTCGAGCAGTGCGAGAAGGTCTACGCCATGAGCGGCGGCTTTTCGCCGGAAAACAACGCCACCGAACTGCGGGAACTGTTCGAGGAGCGGCTGCAGCGCCCCATGAGCCCCGCCGCCGCCCGGGGCGAAAGCGGCGCGGAGGACGGCGGAGCGATATCTGCGGGCGTGGAACTCCAGGTCGATGCCGAAATGCTGGTGTACGGCGTCACCCAGCCGGGAATGGGCGTGATGCTCCAGGGTGAGCCGGTCAAGGTTCACGCCGACGGCACGTTTCGCGTGCGCGTGGACCTGCCGAACCGGCGGCAGGTGCTGCCCATCGTCACCACCACGCCCGAGGGCGTGGAGCGGCAGACCGTCGTCATCGCCGTGGAGCGAAACACCAAGACGATGGAGCCGATCGGCGGCGACATCGAGGACTGATTTCGATTTCCGAAGCCACGACATCCAGGAGGGAGCCAGGAGCCTGAGGCGATAAGTTTTCTGTCATGCGCGTGCTGCTTCGACCCATGCCGGTGAGCTCTTAACGAGGCTCGTTGGGGGCCGATCAATTGCTCCGGTCGCGTGTACAGCCGTCGGCCGCCGCCATCGGCGGCCCGCTCGGATCACATGCCCCGGGGTTCAAGGCACCCCCGTCTTTTTAGAAACGAGCTCTCCGCATACCGCGATGCCACGGCATTGCGATGGAAAGCTTATCGCCGCCGGCTCCGACTCCCCTCCTGTCGCCGCCACGCCTCGTACAGGGCCGTGGGATCGTCGCGAAACGCCTTCTGGAACACAGCCCGGAAGTCGGCCCCGTCGGTGAGGGCCGCAAGCAGGTCGGGGAGGCGGTTGCCCTTCCCGGTGATCCGATCCACGAAGCCTCCGGCGACGGTCGCCGTCGAGCCCGGCTCGCACCGGCCGGAGAAGACCGCCTCGGCCGCCCCTGTCTCCTCGAGCGCCGCGGGAATCTTTTCCCGCCAGGAACGGGCCGCCGACGAACGGGGCACGAGGTCGGAGGCCAGCGTGCGGCCCGCTCCCGCCGCGAACCAGGCCGGCGCTCCGCGGGCCAGAAACGTGGCGGCTGCCAACTGTTCGGCGATCGCGAAGGCGAGGTCGCCCTCCTTGCCATCCATGTCGTCGGAACCGGAGGCCACCACCGCCGCATACACGACGTCGCCGGTCAGGCCGGCCGTCGCGGTCACGCCGCGAGGCCGCTCCGCCGCATGGCGGGCCAGCCAAAACTCCGAAAAGTCGTAGGGTCTTGCGAAGGCGAAGAGCACCACGCCTCCCTTCACGAGATGGGCGGCCGGGTCATCCCGCGACGCCGTCTTCGCCGCCAACTGCTCGCCCAAGCGCTGCCACAGGGAGGCGGCGACCGCCGCTGCCGCATCCAGCCGGGCAGGGGGCAGGTTGCCGATCACCGTCAGGCTGCCGCGCTCGGACGTGTGCGGCTCCTCGTCGGGCAGGAACTGCCGCCAGTCTTCCGCGGCGGCCTTCCTGCGCACCGCCATGAGCTGCTCGGACGAGAGATTCTCCGCCCGACCGATCGCCGCGATCGTCCGCAGGTCGCCGTCGGCGGCGCGCACGTCCAGCCGGGCGCCCTCGTCGATCCAACGGGCGACGATCGCGATCACGTCGTTCGGCAGGGGAGCCTTTCCGAGCGGCATCCGCTGCCCCTCGATGCCGGTGCCGCGCATCTTCTTCACGAGGTAGCTCTCGGCCGACGCTCCCGGCTCGATCGCGGCCCCGCTGCCCCCGCCGCGCATGAGCCGCGAAAAATTCGCGAGGCTGAAGCCCGCCTCGGTCTCGAAGCCACCGTGGCATGTCAGGCAGGCATCGATCAACACCGGCGCCACCTGCGAGGCGAAGGAGACCTCGCCCGGCTCGAGCTTCGCCACCTCGGGGGGCTGCTGCCCGCCCGGCTTCGCGGCCGGCGGCTGCGGCCGACCCAGCGATGCCAGGGGCAGGGCGGGGTCGCCGCCATCGTATGGCGCACCCGCATCGATCCATCGCACCCGCCGCGCCAGGTCTTCGGCCGCCACCTTGCCGCCACCGCGGGGCATGTCGTCCGTGGCGATCACCTCGACGATCCGACTGGCCTGGCCCGCCCCCCGCTGCACCATCCCCGATCGCATCAGGTCGGCATAGGTCGGCACGTGAAAATCGCCCTTCTTGCCTCCCACGTGGCAGCCGCCGCAGGACCGCACCAGCAGCGGCGCGATCTCGCGGGAAAAGCTCACTCCGGCCGCCTTGCCCACGGGCTCGGCTTTCGCCTCCCGCTGCTTCGCGGGGCCCACGAGCGAGGGCACCGCGATCCCGGAGACATCGGCACCGGCGCCAGCCAGCTTCTCCCGCAGATCGGCACAGCGCTTCGCCAGGAGCCGCAGGCTCGACGGCCCGCGGTCTGCGCGGGACGCCTCCTCGAGGCCGGAGACCGCCTCGCTCAACGGCGCAAGCGCCGCCGCGGCCTGCCCCGCGGCGAGCAGCTTCTCGGCGGCATCGATCGACGCCTTGATCTCCTTCGGGGACGCCGCAGAGGCTGGCGGCATCGCCCCCGAAAGGCAGCCGCACCAGGCGAGCATCGAGACGACCACCCGCAGCCACTCCCGCGAACCAGCCCCGGCGACGAGGGTGCGGGAAAAACCGACCATGGCTCAATCCTCCGCGCGACGCGGCGGCGGGTCAGCGCTCTCCGCCGCGGGCGGAATCCGGCCGGCGGCGTCCACCGCGACGATCCCCGCGGCGACCGCCGTCGTCACCACCGACACGACCCAGCCCACCGCGACCGCCAGCGCCGAACCGCGACAGACGGCCGCGCCCACATCGTCGCCGAGCGCCGCGAGAAGGCCGGCCAGACCGAGGGCCACGACGATCACGATCGGCAACAGGAGCGCGCCCACCACCGCAGGCACGAGCACGCGAGTGACGATCGACCGCATCGAGAGGCCTGATGTCGGCAGCGCCACGCTCTCCGCCGCGGGCATGCGGGGCGGCGGTCCTGACCGCCGCCAATCCCCGAGATTGTGCGTCTTCCAGCCCGGGCAGGTCAAGCATTTCTCGGCTCTCTGGTCGAGTTTCGCCAGCCGGCGGTAGAGTGGGGCTTTGCGACGCGAGCGAGCCCCGACGTGCGGAGTGTCACCTTCGGCCATCGTGAACGCTGCCCTGCCGCCGTGCGGGCGGCAGCCACCCTGCTGGCGGCCGCCGTGGCGGCAACGCTCTCGCCCCCCAGCGCCGGCGGCGACGAGGTGCAGCTGGCCGACGGCCGTGTGCTGGAGGGGAAGTTCGTGCTGCTGCCCGGAGTGGCCATCGACCCCAAGGCCGCACCGCCGGAGACGACGAGCACGTCGATCGTCGTCTGCGACGACGAATTGACCCGCACGATGGTGCCCAAGAAGCGGGTCGTGAAGAGGGAACGCGGACAGACCGGCCCGGTGATGGAGCGCATCACGATTCCCCAGCGGGTGGCCGCCGACGGCCGGCGGGTAGCCGCCGTCGGCGGCATTCTCGAGACGACGCCCTTCGACGACCGCGGCCGCCGCACCCTGTCGCTGATGACGGGCACCGGCCGCATCGACATCGTCCAGGGCATCACGCAGGTCACGCCTCGTTGGACGAGCCTGGAGACCGTCGCGATGGAGCGGCCCCACCTGCTCGACATGCGGATCGCCACCTCCTCGATTCCCCGGGACGTGCTCGCGCGGGTGGTCGAGCAGGCCATCGATGCGACCGACTCCGACCAACGCCTGCGGGTGGTGCGGCTCTACCTGCAGGCCGACCGGTTCGACGACGCCCGGCGGGAACTCGACGGCGTGCTCCGCGATTTTCCCGACCTTGCCGGCCTGAAGACCGAACGGGAAGGCCTGGCCCGGCTGATGGGGGCGCGGCTCTTGGAGGAAATCCGCAGCCGGGCTGCCGCCGGGCAGGATCGCCTCGCCATGCAGCTCCTGGAGGCGTTTCCGGCCGATGATGTCGGCGCGGAAATCCTCGAATCTGTCCGGGAGGAACGCGATCGCTACCGATCGACCCAGGAGCGGGCCAGACAGCTGACGGCCGATGTCGCCACCCGCGTCGAACGGCTTGGCGACGACGGGGATCGGAAGATCGCGGCGGAGATCGTGGCCGAGATGCAGCGGGAGCTGACGTTCGGCTCGCTCGAGCGGCTGGCGACGTTCGAACGCATCGGCCTCGACCCGACGGTGCCGGCCGAGCGGGCCGTGGCCCTGGCCGTCTCCGGCTGGCTTCGGGGCGCCGCCACGGCCTCCGACAATCTCAAGCTCGCCCTGTCCACCGCCCGCGTGCGCGATCTGCTGCGAGAGTATCTTCGCACCGACGAATCCGCCCGCCGCGGGGAGATCCGCCGTCGGCTCGCCAACGAGGAGTCGTTCGACGCCCCCACCGTCGCGGCGATCGCCCGCCTCATGCGGCCGCCGCAAGAGCCTCCGGCCGAAACGTCCCCCGGGCTGCACGAACTGGTGGTGCCCGGCCTCGCGGGCCAGGAGCCGACCCGGTGCCTCGTGCAACTGCCGACCGAGTACGACCCCCTGCGGGCGTATCCGGCCGTCGTCTCGCTGCACGCCGCCTGGTCGACAACGCTCAACCAGATCGAGTGGTGGGCCGGCATGCCCGGCCCCGACGGCATCCGCCGCGGCCAGGCCGACCGGCATGGCACCATCGTGATCGCGCCCCGCTGGACCCGCGATGGCCAGACCGCCTACGAGTATTCGGCCCGCGAACACGCCGCGGTGCTCAACGCGGTCCGCGAGGCGATGAAGCAATTTGCGATCGACTCCGATCGCGTCTTCCTGTCGGGCCACTCCGCGGGGGGCGATGCCGCCTGGGATATCGCCCTCGCCCATCCCGACCTGTGGGCGGGGCTCGTGGCCCTCGTGCCGACCGCGGGAAAATACGTCACCCACTGCTGGCGGAACGCCGAGCGCCTGCCGCTCTACCTCGTCGGCGGAGAGCTCGACGCCGGCTGCTTCCAGCGCAACACCACCGACCTCGACCGCTACTTCGCCAAGGGCTTCGACGCCACCTACGTCGAATATCGCGGCCGGGGCCACGACCACTTCAGCGACGAGATCCTCCGCATCTTCGCCTGGATGGCCCGCAAGCGGCGGAACTTTTTTCCCGACAGCATCGAGGCGGTGTCGCTGCGGCCATGGGACAGCTTTTTCTGGTGGGTGGAATTCGCCGGCCACCCGCCGCGGACGGTGACGCTCCCCGACGACTGGCCGCCCGCCAAGGGATCGTCGCCGCTGACGATCACGGCGGAGAGAACGCCCGGCAACTCGCTGGTGGTCCGCTGCGGAGCGGCCGACGTGTCCATCTGGCTCGCCCCCGACCTGGTCGACTTCGACCAGCCGGTGACCGTCACGCTCAACGGCCGACGACTCTCACGAGGCGAGATCACGCCCGACCTCAACGTGATGCTCGAAGACCTGCGGCTCCGTGGCGACCGGCAGCACCCCTTCTGGGC
>CAZONY010000031.1:0-7623 GCA_964581215.1 uncultured Chitinophagaceae bacterium
CAGGAACATCTTTCCCTCGCCGAACAGGTCGCCCACCGTCTGCATGCCGCGCATCAGCGGTCCCTCGATGATCTCGAGGCTGGTGGCGTACTTCGTGCGGGCCTCGTCGACATCCGCCTCCACGTGGTCCACGAGGCCCTTGATGAGCGCGTGGGCAAGGCGTGACTCGACGTCCAGTCCCCGCCAGGCATCGGTTCGGGCTGAGTCGGCACCGCCCCGGTTCTTCACCGAGTCGGCGAACTCGATCAGCCGATCGGTGGCGTCGGGACGACGGTCGAAGAGCACGTCCTCGATCCGGGCGAGCAGTTCGGGCTCGATTTCCTCGTAGGCCGCCAACTGGCCGGCGTTCACGATGCCCATGTCCATGCCGGCGCGAATGGCGTGGTAGAGGAAGGCGGCATGCATCGCCTCGCGAACGGTCTCATTGCCCCGGAAGGAGAACGAGATGTTGCTCACGCCCCCCGACACCTTCACCGACGGCATCGCCTGCTTGATCCGTCGCGTGGCCTCGATGAAGTTGATGGCGTAGCGATTGTGCTCCTCCATCCCGGTGGCGACGGTGAGGATGTTGGGGTCGAAGATGATGTCCTCGGGGGCGAAGCCGGCCTGCTCGGTGAGCAGGCGGTAGGCCCGGTGGCAGATCGACACCCGGCGGTCGACATCGGTGGCCTGTCCCTCCTCGTCGAAGGCCATCACGACGACGGCGGCGCCGTACCGGCGGATCGTGTTGGCCTGGCGCAAGAAGATTTCCTCGCCCTCCTTCAGGCTGATCGAGTTGACGATGCCCTTCCCCTGCAGGCATTTCAGGCCTGCCTCCAGCACCTCCCAACGGGAGCTGTCGATCATCAACGGCACCCGGGACACGTCGGGCTCACTGGAGAGGAGCGTGAGGAAACGCGTCATCACGGCCGGGCCGTCGAGCATTCCCTCGTCCACGTTGACGTCGATGATGTTGGCCCCGTTCTCCACCTGCTGGCGGGCTACGCCGAGGGCCTCTTCGTAGCGCTCCTCCTTGATGAGCCGGGCGAAGGCCCGCGAGCCGGTGACGTTGGTCCGTTCACCGATGACGGTGAAGCTCGACTCCGGGCGGATCTCGAGGAGTTCGAGGCCGGAATACCGTGATCGCCGCGGAGGGGGAGCGGGCGTCCGGGGCGGATGCTGTCCGACCGCCTCCGCGATCGCTCGAATGTGGGCCGGAGTCGTGCCGCAACAGCCGCCGACGATGTTGAGCCAGCCCTCGCGGGCAAACTCGCCCAACACGCGGGCCATCATCTCCGGGGTCTCGTCGAACCCGCCGAGGGCGTTGGGCATGCCCGCGTTGGGATAGCAGCTCACCAGGCGCGGCGTGATCCGCGACAGATCGGCCACGTGGGTGCGGAGCTTTTCGGGGCCGAGGGCGCAATTGATCCCGACGCGCATGAGATCCACGTGGGAGATGCTCTCGCAGCAGGCCTCGACCGTCTGGGCCGAGAGCGTGCGGCCCCCCTCGAAGACCGTGAAGGAGGCCATCACCGGCACCCTTCTGCCGGTGTCGATGAAGACCTGCTCGATCGCGTAGAGACAGCTCTTGAGCACGAGCGTGTCGAACGCGGTCTCCGCCAGGAGCAGATCGACACCCCCTTCCAGGAGTGCCTCGATCTGCTCGCGGTAGGCGGCCACCATCTGCTCGAAGGTGACGTCACGGTGGCCCGGATCGGCGACGTTGCCGGCGATGGAGAGCTGCTTGTTGGTGGGGCCGATCGAGCCGGCCACGAACCGCGGCCGGTCGGGAGTCCGGGCCGTCGCGGCGTCGGCAGCCTCCCGGGCCAGCCGCGCCGCCGCGAGGTTGAGTTCGCGGGTGCGGTGCTCCAGCCCGAAATCGGCGAGCGCCACGCTGGTCGCCCCGAACGTGTTGGTCTCGACGATGTCGGCACCTGCGTCCAGGTAGGCGGCGTGGATCCCGCGGATCGCATCCCCCTGCGTGAGCGTGAGGATGTCGATGCAGTTCTTCAGGTCCCGGGGGTGGTCCTGAAACAGATCGCCGCGGAATCCCCGTTCGTCCAGCCCGAGGGCATGCACCATCGTGCCCATCGCGCCGTCGAGAATCGCGATTCGTTCCCCGAGGAGCCTGTGGAGGAGGTCGGTGCGGGACGAGGGAGACTGGCTCGGCATCAGGCGTCGTGCCCGGGGACGGGGTGTGGAGGGGGAGCGGGGAGAGACTGAATGATAGGCGAAGGGGTGGGGCGGGCATACTGGGGTGGTGTGGATGTCGGACTGGAGAAGGTCCGGGTCGTCGCCGCCGCGAGGTCGCCGTCGTCGCCGCCTGCCGTTCTCAAGCGGGGAGGGGTGGATCGTCGATCGAACTGGCGGAGGTTCGAGTCGTGGACGTTCTGGCCCGCTTTCCCGCCATGCCCGCGGCCCCCCCGGCCGATCGTCGGACGAAGGGGCCTATCGAGCCGTCGCGATCACGACCGGAAAGAAAGCCTCGCCCATCCCGACCCGTTCGTCGCGGGAAATCGCTCGTGCCCACCGGATCGATCGTGGTCCTGGCGGTGATCGCTCTCGGTGTCTGGGGCATGGTGCTCCGTGACGAACTCGCGAGTCGGAAGACGGCGCCGGTGGACGTGGCGGGTGCCGCATCGCAGTCGCAGCGCCGCTTGGCGCGTGGACCCGGGCCGACATCCACCGAAGCGAGGATCGCCGAATGAGCGGCTCGGTGATGATCCCCGATGACCGCCCCGCGCTCGACATCGTCGATGCCGCGTTCATGCGGCGGCTTGCGTCACCGGCCCGGGAGGATTGCCGGGAAGCGGCCCCCTTGCCGCCCGACCCACAGTCCGGGGCCCCGGCTCCGCGCGCCGCGGACGTGGTGACCGCAGAACCGCCGGGGGCTCGGAACGCGGATGGTTCGGTCGTCGATTGGATGCTACGGGCCGTGCCCGAGCAGTGGAATGTCCTCGCCGCCGCCGTCGAGCGGGCGGCGGACGCAGGGCAGCGTGTGATCGCCGTCGTCGGCGGGAGCCGGGGTGAGGGCCGCACCACGATCGTCGAAGGCCTGGCCGCAACGCTCACGAGGCGGGGTCGCTCCGTGCTGCACACGGCCGTCGCGCCAGCCCATGACGGGGCGGTGCGGAACCCGCATGACGACGGGCGGATCATGCTGGTCGATGCGGGCGTCTGGTTTCCGCCGGGGCCCATTCGGCACGATCGGGTGGCACGCTTGGCCGCGGGGTGCGATGCCGCGATCCTCGTGCGGCGGGCAGCGCAGTCACCGTCTCCGGCGCGGGCGGCCGCCATTCGCCGCGCCGGCTTGGTCGTGTTGGGGGAAGTGGAGACGCTCGTGCCAGTGGAGACGCTCGTGCCCCCCCTCCAGGATTCCACCGCATGAAGTCTGCCCCGCCCGACGCCCCACGACCCGGTCCGCCGCTTCTCCCTCTCCAGGAGAGGGCGGTCGCCAGGTTGGTCTACGCAATCGAGCAGCCCGGCACGCTGGCGGTGCTCTGCGGTCCTCCCGGCACCGGGAAATCGCTCGTTCTGGAGGCAGCGGCGCGGGCAGCCCAGGCTGCCGGCCGGTCCTGCGCGGTCGTGTCGTGGCACGATGCGGAAGCGCTGACGCCGGATGCCTGGCCGGAGGGACTTCTCCTCGACGATGCCGATGCCGCCGACGAGGGCACCCTGGCCGCGTTCATCGGGAAATGCCGGGCGGCCCACCCCCGCACCAGCGTCATCGTCGCCGGTTCCGGACGTCTGCTCACGCTCATCGCCCGCGACAGGCGGTTGGAACGGGCCGTGCGGTTCCGGGCCATCCTCGGGCCCTGCTCACGCGGTGAGACACGAGCCCTCGCGGCGCGAGTGCTCCGGTCGGGCATGCCGGCCGAGGCCCCGGCCATGGAGGTCGTCGATGCCATCCACGAGATCGGTGGGGGCATTCCGTCCGACGTCGTCCACCTGGCCGAACTCGCCGCGCTCGTGGCGGCCGACGACCGCAGCCATCCGCTCACCGCCGATGCGATCGAGCGCATCCACGCCCGGCTGGCCGTCACCGCGGCATGAGCGGCTCGCGGGCGATCCGTGGCCGGTCCGGGGCGAAGGCCGCCGGGTCGATCGACGGCACGGCTCCCGTGATCAGGTCCGCCACGAGCACCGCCGTGCCGGTCGCCTGGTGCAGGCCGGCACGGAAGTGGCCGGCCGCGATGAAGCCGTTGTCATGGCCGGGCACGGGGCCGATGGAAGGCAGGCCATCGATGCTGCCGGGTCGCAGGCCTGCCCACGTCTGCTCCAGCAGGGCCTCGGGTAGATCGCCCAACATCGTTTCGCCCAGCCGGCGGAGCCTGTCGATCGTTTCGGTGGTGGTGGTCGCCTCGAATCCGGCGTCCTCCAGCGTCGAGCCGACCAGCAGCCGGCCATCGGTGCGTGGCAGGAGATAATCGACCCCCACGTTGACCACCCGGGTGAGCGGCGGCCGAGGCAGCTGGAAGAGGGCGATTTGTCCGCGGATCGGGCGGGTTTCGCACGCGAGGCCGAGCGGCCTGGCCAATCGTTCCGACCAGGCGCCGGCCGCGAGGCAGTATCGCGCTGCCCGGACGGTTTCCTGGCGGCCGTCGCCGTGCCGGGCGTCGATGCCGTCGATGCGTCCTTCCGAGGTCATGAGCGATTCGACGGCGACGTCGAATGACAGATCGACTCCGCGGCCTTGGCAGGACCGCACGAGCGCCTCGAGGTGCCGGGGGGGGCGCATCTGTGTCTCGTCGGGAAGGTAGAGGCCGCCGCAGACGATCCCGCGGTCGACCGCGCGCCGCAGGCCCGGCTCGACCTCCGCGACGCCCCCGGCATCGAGCAGTTCGCATCGGGCCCCGCGGGATCGCCACGTCGCGAGGGCTGTGCCGAGGTCCTCGAGTCGGCCGGCGGTGTCGGCCAGATGCAGGCCTCCGCAGGTGGACAGGCCGTTGTCGATTCCGGTCTCGTCGAGCAGTTCCCGCGCCCAGCGCCGGTGCAGCTGGTCGCTCCAGGCGGTGAGAATTTCTCCGGGAGTCTCACCGGCGTGACGGGGCGCCGGAGGAAAAATTCCAGCGGCTGCCCACGAGGCGGTCAGCCGTGCGGGCTCCCGGGCCAGCACCCGCACCGACAGGCCGCGTCCGGCCAACTCCCGCGCGATCGACAGTCCGATGATGCCGCCACCGATGATGCAGCAATCGAGCATGGGTGTGGATGGCGCGGGTCAGGCGTTGGTGGGGATCGTCGCGCTGTCAGCGACGTTCACCCAGACATGAACGTGCGGCGCCCCGCGGAAGTGCCAGACGAACGACGGCCCCTCCAGTCGCCAGTTGTCCCACACGCCGTCGTCACCGAGATCGCCCGCCGTAAAGAAGGCCAGGCGGCAGGCTTCCAGCCCGCCTTGCGTGGTCAGGCATGCGCGGGCCTCGGCACGGTCGGCCGCACGAAATGGCTCCAGGAGGCTTGCCAACACCTTTTCCAGCTCGGCCCGCTGGTCGGCCGAAAGATCGGAGACGGGAATGCCCGGCGCGTCGAAGTCGGCCCCCTCCTTGCCGCCGCGAAAGCCGATGGCGTTTTCCCGGGGGAGCGTGTTCACGAGCGCCGCCTTCCGCTGCCGGCCGTCGAGCATGGCACAGACGCGATTCGCGGCCACCGCCTGCGGCCAGAAGACGTTGCCCGAGTGTGTCGGGCCTTCGTGGAAGCCCCCGGCGTCGTGGCCGTAGAAGATCGGGCCGCCGAAGGCGACGTGTTCGGCGGCGTCACCGTCACAGCGGAGGGTCATGTGGCGGCCCGTCAGCAGAAACTGGAAGCGGCCCGATCCCGGCTCGCCGATGAGCGCGATCGATTGCGAGTGGCCGAAGCCTCCCGCATCGTCCTCCAATTGCTTGTCGAAGCGGGCGTGCCACGCCGGATCGATGAGCTGCTCGAAGATGTCGCGGATGAGCCGCTGCTGATCGGCCTTGAAGAAGTCGCCCGCCACCGTCGGGGTGGACGCCTGCCAGTTGTTGGCCACGCGGGTACGGAGCAGGCCATGCTTGGGATGGACGAAGTCCCACGGAAAGCACACCGCCTGCCGCTGCTCGGGAGAGAGCGACGCGTGCAGCATGCCGGCGAGCGTCTCGGCCGACTTCGGGGCCGCGGCCTCCTCGGCGACCGCACCCGAGGGCGAGGTGGCGGCGATAAGGCCGCCGGTGACGGCCGCCGCCTGAGCGAGAAAATCCCGCCGCGTTCCGGCGGCGCGAGGGCGTGGGGCGAGACGAGGCGTCATCGATCGATCTCCGTGACGGGAAACACCACGAACACGAACCATCGCAGCAATAAGTATCGTAGCGCATCAGAGCCGGGCATGCCAACATCGCGGCCAGGATCAGTGCCGTGGTCGGATCGTTCGCTGCTGGCACCGCGGACAGAAGAAGGTGGAGCGTTGTGCCTGGACGATGCGGCGGATCGCCGTGCCGCACGCCCGGCACGGGCGATCGGTCAACCCGTAGACGCGGTGGTGCCGCTGAAACCTGCCGGGCCGCAGGGTCGGCGTACGGTACAGTTCGTCGCCGATCGACGACCCTTCGCAGCGAATCGCCGCCGCGAGAATCCGTCGCGTGGCATCGGCGATGCGGGACCAGCAGGCGCGTGTCGCACGGCGGCACGGGAGCCGCGGGTCGATGCCCGCCCGGTGGAGAATCTCCGAGGCGTAGATGTTGCCGATGCCAGCCACTGCACGCTGGTCGAGGAGCGCGACCTTGATCGCGCGGCGGGATCGCCCCAGCGCTTCACGGAGTTCGTCTCCCGAGATGGTCGTGCCATCGGGGCCGAGCACTTCCCTCCCGCACGAGCGTTGCAGGCCCGCTTCGGTGACGAGCCGGATCGTTCCCAGCCCACGTTGATCCCAGAATGCGAGACGGTGCCGGCCGTCGGCCGCATCGGCCAGATGGATCACCATCCGCGTGTGCGTCGCCGTCGGGGGTGGCAGGACGACCAGGAGACCGGTCATTCTCGGCTCAATCACGAGCCACCGCGTCGCCCCGCGTCCCGCGAACTCCAACGCCAGTCGTTTGCCGAACCGATGAACGGCCTCGAGCCGCGCGTCCCGAAGGAGGGCGGTCAACGCAGCCGGAGGCGGCGAGGGGGTGATCGGCCGCGCCGTGCCACGCGGGAAATCGACGGCCAAGACCCGGCCGCCGACGAGGTGCGCGATCCCGCGACGCATCGTCTCGACTTCCGGCAGTTCAGGCATGGCGGGCGTCTGCGGCGGCGGCCAGTTATGGGAAGATGGTAGCCGCGGCGGCCACGGCTACAATGACGAAGTCTCGCGATCCCCTGCGTGATCCTCCGACGGTCTCTCTCGACGATGACAAGCCTCTCCAATCCCGCTCCGTTATCGGCCGTCCCGGACGCCTTGGGCCGGTTCGGTCGGTTTGGCGGCCGCTACGTGCCGGAGACGCTGTCGGCCGCGCTCGACCAGTTGGAACGGGCCTACGCCGACGCCATCGCCGATCCCGCCTTTGCCGCCGAGTTGGACGGCCTGCTTTCGGCGTTCGTGGGGCGGCCGACCCCCCTCCTCTTCGCGAAGCGACTCACCGACATGGCCGGCGGCGCCCGCATCTATCTGAAGCGGGAGGATTTGAGCCACACCGGCGCCCACAAGATCAA
>CAZONY010000031.1:7633-13478 GCA_964581215.1 uncultured Chitinophagaceae bacterium
AACACGCTCGGCCAGGGGCTGCTCGCCCTGCGGATGGGCAAACGGCGGATCATCGCCGAGACCGGCGCCGGCCAGCACGGCGTCGCGACCGCCACGGCCTGTGCCCGGTTCGGCCTGGAATGCGTCGTCTACATGGGGGCCGAGGACGTCCGTCGGCAGGCTCCCAACGTGCGGAACATGCGGTTCATGGGGGCGGAGGTGCGGCCGGTCGAAACCGGCTCCCGGACGCTTCGCGACGCGATCAACGAGGCGATGCGGGATTGGATGGGCTCGGTGGAGACGACGCACTACATCATCGGCTCCGTCGTTGGTCCGCACCCGTTCCCGCGGATCGTCCGCGATTTCCAGTCGGTGATCGGCCGGGAGACGGTGGAGCAGTGCCGCCGTCAACTGGGGCGATTGCCCGACGCGGTGGTGGCCTGCGTCGGCGGAGGCAGCAACGCCGCGGGCATGTTCCACCCGTTCGTCGATCATCGCGAGGTGCGGCTCATTGGTGTCGAGGCGGGCGGCCGATCGGGCAAGCCTGGCGACCATGCGGCGAGCCTCACGTACGGCAGCCCGGGCATCCTTCATGGCAGCCTGAGCTACGTGCTGCAGGACGAAGACGGGCAGACCTCCGACGTGCATTCGGTGTCGGCGGGTCTCGACTATCCGGGGGTCGGGCCCGAGCACAGCTTCTGGCGGGATGCCGGCCGCGTGGAATACACGAGCGTGACCGATGCCGCAGCGCTCGATGCCTTCGATACGGTCGCCCGTCGCGAGGGCATCCTTCCCGCGCTGGAGACGTCGCACGCCCTTGCCTGGGCGGTCGCGGAAGCGGCGCGGCGGCCGGCCCACGAGATTCTCGTCGTCTGCCTGTCGGGACGCGGTGACAAGGACGCCGCCGAGATCGCCAGGGTGCGCGGGCTGGGGCCCGATGGGGAGCGGCCTGCACCATGAGCGTCGCCCCCGCCTTCCCGACGGCCACCGGAGTCGCCCGGATCGCCGCCCGTTTCGCCGCCAACGTGGCCGCTGGACGCAAGGCGGTGGCACCGTTCGTGACGGCCGGCGACCCGGACACCGCGACCACGGCCGAGCTGCTCGGTGCGATCGACCGCGCCGGGGCGACGCTCATCGAACTGGGCGTTCCCTACAGTGATCCGATCGCCGACGGGTCGGTCATCCAGGCGTCGTACGTGCGGGCGTTGGCCGCGGGCATGTCGCTCGACCGGTTGTTCGCCACCGTGAGGGACGTGGCCGGCCGGATCGCGACGCCCGTGCTGGCGATGACGAGCTATTCCATCATCTTCCGCCGGGGCATCGAACGGTTCGTGGCGGAATCGGCCGCGGCCGGCCTGGCCGGCTTCGTCGTCCCCGATCTTCCCCTCGAGGAATCCGACGATCTCGACCGGGCATGCCGCGAGTCCGGGCTGGCGCTCGTCCGCCTCGTGACACCGACGACGCCCCCCGATCGCGCCGCAGAGATCGCCCGCCGATCCACCGGGTTTCTCTACTGTGTCTCCGTGGCCGGTGTGACCGGCGCCCGCGCCTCGCTGCCGGAGGGGCTCGTCGATCGGGTTGCCTGGCTGCGAACCAAGACCGACGTGCCGATCCTCGTCGGGTTCGGCATCTCGTCGCCGGAGCAGGCGCGGGCCGTGGCCGCCTTCGCCGACGGCGTGATCGTGGGCTCGGCGTTCGTCAGGCACCTCGCCGAGGCCCAGGGCAAACCCCGGCCGGAACTGGTTGCCGGCGTCGATCGCCACTGCCGCGACCTGGTGAACGCCCTGGCGGATTGACCGTTTCAGACGTGGCGACGATCGCGAACCGGAGCGTGAAACGGTTCGAAGAACGATCAGGGAGCCGGAACGATGGCCAGCGCGCCGACGCGCCGCCTGGGGTGAGGCGGCGTAGCCGGGCCGGCGATCAGCGCTCGTCGATGAGCTGTGCGGTCCACGCGGGGTGGTGGCCCGCCGCCTCGACCGGGATGCCGGCCCGCACCAGCGCGGCGATGAGATCGGCGAAGGGCATGATCGCCGGGTCGTGGCGACAGGTGACCGTGTCGTCATCGATCGGGTCGGCGGCGACGGCGAGTCGACGGAGGACGGCGGCAGCCTCCCGGGAGGCTGCCGGGCAGACGATCCGGTGTCGCCAGGTACGGCCCCGGTCGAAGGCCGCCGGAGCGGCCGGGCCGGAGGCCGCGAGGCGTCCCGCCTCGAGGACGGCCACGTGCGTGAAGCATGTCGGAATGACGGCGTCGTCGATGGCCGCCACGACGATCCGTCCGCCAAGGTGCAGGTCGGCGAAGAGGCGTTCGATGTCGCCCCGCTCCGCGGGGTCGAGCCCCGTGAACGGACCGTCCACGATCAGCACCGTGGGATCGTGCAGCAGACCGCGGGCGAACATGAGCCGGCGGGCCCGGCCCGCGGGAAGTTCGTCAACCGGCTCCGCCCCCGATGCGATGCCCGCCATCTCCAGCCCCCTGCCGACCGCCAGTCGCAGCGGCTTGCCCCGGAGGCCGGCCCGCACGGCGAACAGTTCGAGGAACTCGTCGGCGCGGGCGTGCGGCCAGGCCGCGAGAACGGGGGGCACGTGGCCGACCCGCTGGCGGGCGGAAGCGGCATCCCGGCGAACGGAATGGCCGTCGATCCGGATATCGCCCGCGGCCAGCGGCAGCGCCGTCGCCAATGCCCCCAGGAGCGTCGATTTTCCCGCGCCGGTGCGGCCGATCACGGCCAGGGCCTGTCCCGGGGCGACCGCCAGCGACACGTCGGCGATCGCCTCCCGACCGCGGCGCACGACGGCGGCCCGGTCGATCGCGACGCCTTGCTCGGGGGCGGTCATGACCGCAGGCGGGCGGACGTCATGGCGATCGCCACGAGCATTCCCTTCGCCTTGTTGAGGGTTTCCTCGAACTCGTTCTCGGGGACGCTGTCGGCGACGATGCCGGCCCCCGACTGGACGTAGGCTTTGCCGCCGGTCACGACGATCGTCCGCAACGCGATGCAGGTGTCCATCGCGCCGCCGAAATCCACGTAGCCCACGGCGCCGGCGTAGGGACCGCGACGCTGCGGCTCGAGCTCGTCGATGATTTCCATGGCCCGGATCTTCGGGGCGCCGGAGACCGTGCCGGCCGGCAGGCAGGCCCGCAGCGCGTCGAAGGCCGTGCTGCCGGCGGCCAGTTGCCCGGTGACGTTGCTCGTGATGTGCATCACGTGGCTGTACCGCTCGATCACCATGACATCGCTGAGCGCGACCGACCCGATGGCCGCCACACGGCCCACGTCGTTGCGGCCCAGGTCGATCAGCATCACATGCTCCGCTCGCTCTTTGGGGTCGGCGAGCAGCCCCGCGGCGAGGGAGGCATCCTCCTCGGGCGTCGCACCGCGCGGCCGCGTGCCGGCGAGTGGCCGGACGGTGACGGTTCCATCGACGACCCGCACCATGATCTCCGGGGAACTGCCGACGAGCGTGCCGGCCGGCGTACGGAGGAAGAACATGAACGGGCTGGGGTTCACCACCCGGAGGGTTCGGTAGAGTTCCAGGGGAGGAAGATCGAAAGGCACCTCCAATCGCCGACTGAGCACCACCTGGAAGATGTCGCCCGCCCGGATGTAGTCGATTGCCCGCTCGACCGCGGCGAGGAATCGCTCGCGAGGAAACGTGGATATCGCCTTCCCGTCGAGGAAACCATCCGGCAGGCTGCGGGGGCCGATGTCGGCCGCGGGCGGCCAGGGGGCGGGGCGGGACAGCGCGTCGATCGTCGCGTCGATCCGCCGGCAGGCCTCGTCCCGGGCGGCGTCGATGCCGGCGGGCGACGGGTCGTCGATCCGTGCCAAAACGACCACATCGAGCGACTTCGTGATGTTGTCGAAGACGACGAGGCGGTCGTAGAAGGCGAAGCAGAGGTCCGGCAGGTGGAGGTCGTCGGGGGGGGCGTTCGGCAGCCGCTCGAAGGCGCGCACGGCGTCGTAGGCGGCATAGCCGACGACGCCGCTGGTGAACGGGGGCAGTTCCGGCAGGCGGGCCGGGCTGAACGGAGCCATCCTCCTCTCGAGTTCGGCGAGCGGATCGTCGGCCTCCAGCGTTTCCGCCTGGCCGTCCCGGCCGACGATGGTCACCGTCCGGCCTCGGGCCTCCAGCCGCATGAACGGATCAGCGCCCAGAAAGCTGTACCGCCCCACCTTCTCGCCGCCGACCACGCTTTCGAAGAGGCAGCCGCAGTCGCCGGCGTCGATCTTCGCGAATGCCGAGAGGGGGGTGAGGCCATCGGCAAACAGCCGCCGGTAGACCGGCACGAGCCGGTGGTGTCGGGCCAGTTCGGCGAAGCGGTTCGGGTCGGGAAGATGGGCCATGGCCGACGAGAATAACACTCCCCAAGGCCGACCGGCTATGATTCCCCAGGAAGTGTCTTCCGGAGCCACCCATGAAGTGCCAGCACTGCGATCGCCCGGCCGTGTTCCACATCACCGAACTGGAGGCGGGGGCCGTCCGCGAACTGCATCTCTGCGAGGATCACGCCCGGTCCTACCTGAACCAGTCCGAGGTGGCTGCCGAGGGGGCGGGAGGCAGTTCGACGGCGTTGTCCGGTCCGCTTGGGGTGGGGCAGACAGCCGAGGAACTGTCGGCCATCGACCAGAAATCGTGCGAGATGTGCGGCATCACGTTCTTCGATTTTCGCAATCAGGGCCGGCTGGGCTGTCCGCATGACTACGTGCGGTTCGAGGCCGAACTGGAGCCGCTGATCGCCAACATCCACGGGGCGACCGAGCACGTCGGTCGAGTGCCACGGCGGGCCGGTGCGATCGACATGCCGGCGGAGGGATCCGCCGGACTGACCCGCCTGATCGGCCTTCGTCGCGAGATGAAGGATGCCATCGGTCGGGAGGACTACGAAAAAGCCAGCGAGAACCGGGACCTGATCCGTGAGGCGGAGGAGGCGTGGCTGGGGCCGGCGCCTGCCCCCCGGACGTCTCCTGCGGAAAAGACGCCATGAAGATCGACGTGCTGACCGAATCGATCGGGGAGTGGCTGCGGGGCACCGGGCCGGAATCCGACATCGTGATGAGCAGTCGGGTGCGGCTGGCCCGCAACCTCGCCCACTTCCCGTTCGTGAGCCGGGCCACCGAGCAGGAGCGGCTGGAGGCGGAGCGACTGCTGCGGGAGCGGATCGCGGCCTCTCCGATCGGCGGCACCCTCGAATACATCGACGTGGGGCAGTTGGAGGAGATCGACCGACAGTTTCTCGTGGAGCGGCAGCTCATCAGCCGGGAGCATGCCGAGGCCCAGGGGGCCCGCGGGGTCGCGATCGACGGTCGGGAACAGGTGAGCCTGATGATCAACGAGGAGGATCATCTGCGCATCCAGTGCATGCACAGCGGCCTCGACCTGCGGGGCGCGTTCGAGCAGATCAAGAGTGTCGACGAGGCGATCGAGCAGGTGGTTCCGTATGCCTACCATCAGCGCTGGGGGTATCTGACGGCCTGCCCCACGAATGTCGGCACCGGCATCCGGGTGAGCGTGATGCTTCACCTTCCGGCCCTGGTGATCACCCGGCAGATCGACAAGGTGTTTCGCAGCCTGATGGGCGATTTCTACCAGATCTCCAACCAGACGACGCTCGGCAAGACCGAAGAGCAGCTGATCGAGCAGGTGGGGGACGTCGTCCCGGTGCTCATTGACTACGAGCGACGGGCCCGGGAGTTCCTCGTGCGGGAAACCCAGCAGAACGTCCACGATCAGGTGAGCCGCGCCTACGGCATTCTCCGCACGGCCCAGACGATCAGCGCCGAGGAGACGATGCAGCTGCTCTCCCGTGTCCGCATGGGCGTGCTGCTGGGCCTCATCGGCGACGTGACGATCTCCGACA
>CAZONY010000032.1:0-11021 GCA_964581215.1 uncultured Chitinophagaceae bacterium
TCGAAGAGCCGCTCCTGGGTGGCCGACAGCCGGCCGCGGCGGACGAGTTCCAGCACGGCCAGAAAGATACCCACCATTTTCGACCGCGGCATATCCTCGTCGAAGAACTCCGTGAAAGCGACCCTTCCTCTCTCCGCCACCGTGGCCTCGACCCGCTCCATGTGGACCTCGATCGGCGTGTCATCGTGGACGATCTGCCGCGGCTTCCGTCGCTCCTTCTTCCGCAGCACGCGGGACATCGCCCCCACGAGATCCCACACCTGCACGTCGGCGATCGCCACATCGGCCGGTGTGCCGCGCTCCACGGGCTCGTCCACCGGTAGCCTGGCGAACCGCAGTTCCCACTGCCGGGCCCGGTCTTCGAGGAGGGCCGCGGCGTCGCGATACTGTTTGTACTCCAGCAGTCGCTGGACGAGATCCTCCTTGACCAGCTCGACGGGCTCCTCGATCTCTTCGGGGCGCGGCACGAGCGCCCGGGCCTTGATCTCCAGGAGCACGCTGGCCAGATCGACGAACTCCCCGACCTGATCGATGGCCAGATCCTCGAGCACGTCGAGATAGGCCACGAACTCCTCCGCCATCTTGGCGATCGGCACCTCCGTCACGTCCACCTCGTGCTTCTTGACGAGGTAGAGCAGGAGGTCGAGCGGGCCGGAGAAAACGTCGAGTGCGACCTTGAATTCCATCCGGCCATTTGCGGAAACAATCGCGGCCGCGTCAATACGGAATGGAGTGACGGAGTTTCACGACTTCGGCGAAAGTGCCCACGAGCCCACCAGAGCCCGCCCGGACATTTTCAAGTACGATACCCGTCATGACTCACGAAACGCTGTGGGCCCCCTGGCGGCTCGGATACGTGCAGGGCCGCGACACGGGCCGGCCCGACGAGGTGGTCGAGCCGCAGGCGTGGCGGCCGGGATCCGACCGCGACTGCTTCCTCTGCCGGGCCGCCGCGGCCGATGCCGCGCACGACCGACCGCTCGGCGTGCTGGAGCGAACCGGGCGGAGCATGGTCGTGATCAACCGCTTTCCGTATTCCAACGGCCACCTTCTCGTGGCGCCGCTCGACCACCGGGCGACGCTCGTCGATCTCGGTGACGACCAGCTTCTCGATCTCCAGCACTGCCTCACGCGGTGGTGCCGCCTCATCGAGAGCTGCATGCAGGCCCAGGGCTTCAACGTGGGGCTCAACCTGGGCCGCGTGGCGGGAGCCGGCGTGCCTGGCCACCTGCACTGGCACATCGTGCCCCGCTGGAGCGGCGACGTAAACTTCATGCCCACCATCGCGGGCGCCCGCGTACTCCCCCAGTCGTTGGATAGCCTCTGGGAACAGCTCGTCAAATCGCCCGCCGTCGATGCCCGTCCGCGCCGGTGATCGCCATGCCCCCTCCCGCCGACTGGAAAACCCGCGAGTCGCTGCTCCTCGCCCCGTACGCCATGCACGCAGCCGACACGAGCGGCCGGGTGCATCCTGAGCCGGCGCATCCGATCCGCAGCCCCTACCAGCGGGATCACGACCGCATCGTCCACTCCTCGGCGTTCCGCCGGCTCGCGCACAAGACGCAGGTCTTCACGGGCTATCACGGCGATTATCACCGCAGCCGGCTCACGCACACGCTCGAAGTCACGGGCATCGCCCGCACGCTCGGCCGGGCGCTGGCCCTCAACGAGGATCTCGTCGAGACGCTGGCTCTGGCCCACGATATCGGCCATCCGCCGCTGGGCCATGCGGGCGAGGATACGCTCGACCAGCTGCTGGCCGACGACGGCGGCTTCAACCACAACGCCCAGGCGTTGCGGATCATGGAGCTGCTGGAGCACCGCTATCCCGATTTCCCCGGCCTCAATCTCTCGCGGGAGATCCTCGAGGCGCAGGCCGCGCGGGTGAAGGGGCGACCGGCCCGATCGCTCGGGCCGCGGCCGGCGCCGCTGCTGGAAACCCAGGTGGTGGATGCCGCTGACTCGATTGCTTACGACACACACGACGCCGATGACGCGATCGAGCTCGGGCTGGTCTCGCTCGATGAACTGCTCGAGCTGCCCGTCGTGATCGAAGCGGCGCGGCGGGCCGCCGATCGCTACGGCCCGCTTGTCGGCAACGACCGGCGGCGGGCGATCATCCACGAGCTGGTCGATCTGCAGGTGGCCGACCTGATCTCGGAAATCCGGGCGGCCATCGTGAGGCTCGGGATCGACTCGGTCGCCGCCGTTCGCGACCTCCGCGGCGACGGTGGGCAGCCCTTGCGGATCGCCATCCACTCGCCGCCGATCGCCACCGGCAAGAAAGATCTCGAGGCATTTCTCTTCCGAAAGGTCTACCGGAGCGAACGGGTGGTGAGCGTGCGGCTCGCCGCTCAGGAGAGGCTCTCGCGCCTGTTCGGCTGGTATGTGGATCACCCCGACGAGTTGCCCCCGAGCTTCCGGGAACGGGCCGAAACCACGGGCGTTCGGCGGAGCGTGGCCGATTATCTCGCCGGGATGACCGACCGTTATTTGGAATGGGACCACGGCCGCCGGGTGTGCTAAGATCGGCATATGGCAATCATCATCCTCCGGGCACTGTTCGTGCTCGTGACGGCGGGCATCGCCGTCTTGATCTTCAACTCCGCGCCGCTGCGCGAGGCCCCGAGTTGGCTTCCATGGGCGGTCCTCACCGGCATGATCGCCCTGCCGCTGGCGGTCATCGGCATCGATCTGTCGCTCCGCCGCAAGGATCTCACGGTGATCACGGCCGTGTACTTCGGCCTCCTCATCGGCGTGTTCCTCACCTACATCGCCATGCTGGCCCTCGCCCCCTTCCTGCCGCACACGCCGGAGCACCCGATCCGGGAATGGCTGCCGCCGATCCTGGGCGCCGTCTTCTGTTACATCTGCACGAGCCTGTTGCTCCAAACGCGGAACGAGTTTCGTTTCCTGATTCCCTATGTCGAGTTCGCCCGCGACGTCCGCGGTCTGCGGCCCAACGTGCTCGACGCCTCCGCCATCATCGACGGCCGCATCGCCGATCTCGCCGAGACCGGACTGTTCCAGAGCCGATTCGTGGTGCCCACGTTCGTGGTGGACGAACTCCACGAGGCGGCCGACTCCGCCGACAAGTCGCGGCGGATTCGCGGCCGTCGGGGGCTCGACATCCTCGGTCGGCTGCAGGGCTGCAAGACCGTGGACCTGGAAGTCGTATCGGCTGAGCACGACGGGGACCCCGGCAGCTCCGATGAATCGCGGTTGGTGGAGATGGCCAAGCGACTCGGCGGCCGGATCATCACCAACGACGTGAATCTGGCCAAAGCCGCCGCGGTGCGGTCGGTGACGACGATCAACGTCAACGAGATGGCCCTGGCCCTCAAGCCGACCTTCGTCGCCGGCGACACGTTCGACGTGCGTCTCGTGAAGCCGGGCGAGGAGCCCGGCCAAGGCGTGGGCTACCTCGACGACGGCACGATGGTGGTCGTCGAAGGAGGCCGGGATCGGATCGGCCGCACCGTGCGGGCGAGCGTCACGAGCACGCTCCAGACGACTGCCGGGCGACTGGTGTTCGCACGGCCCGAGGCCTGAGGCCCCAGCCCAAGGACCGCGGCGACCAGGTCCGCTACCGCTCCATCCGGGTGCTGCCAAAATCGTGACCCCCATCACCGGCCCGACGTCGGACGACGCCGCCGACCTGGCCGCCCAACTCGGTACGGCGCGTCGGGTGCTCGTGACGGGACTGTCCGCTGCGCCCGCCGACGTGATCGTGGCCGCCTGCGACCTCGCCGAGGCGCTGGGGGCGGCGATCGACGCTGGCGACGGCGAGATGGCACGTCCTGTCGGCCCCACGATCGCCCGCGTCGGCGAGGTCACCGCCGACCGCGAGGAGCTTCGCGACCGGGCCGATCTCGTGCTCTTCTGGTTCTGCGATCCGCCCGCGGCCGATGCGACGTTCGTCGAGCGCTACGTGGCCCCGCCCCTCGTTTCCGCGCGGCAACGCCGCACCGTGGCGGTCGGGCCTCACGCCCTGCCCGACGCGCACGCCCGGGTGTGCCTCGCCCGCGGGACCGCGGTCGATGCGGCGCGGGTTCTGTGGCACCTGCTCGTGCACGGCCGGGAGGCTCCGGTGGAAGAGGAGCCGCTTGCCGCGTTGCTGGCCCCCGTCGCCCAGGCCGTCGAGCAGGCCTCCTGCGTGGCGGTCGTCACCGATCATGCCGCCGATCCGCTCGGCCTGGAACCCTGGAGCGTGGTGCATCTCGTGCGGACGATCGCCCACCGCAAGCCAGCCTTCGAGATTCCGTTGGGCGGCCCCGCATCCAACCGGACATCGGCCGTTCTCACCTGGCGATACGGGGCTGCCGGTGCGATCGCGAAGGCAGATCGATCCGGGGGGCGGTTTCTCCCCGGTGAGGCCTCCGCAGTACGGCTCATCGAGCGGGGCGAGGTCGATTGCGTCGTGGCGGTGGGCAGACTCGCGCCCGCTGTCGAACGGGCGCTGGCCGCCGCGTCCGGCCACGTCTCCAGAATCCTGCTCGACGACACCGATCCGGCCCGCGTGAAAGCTCGTCTGGAATCGATCGTCTCATCGATCCGTGTCGTAACCGCCGGCGGGGAGACGGGCCCGTGACCGCATCCACGCGATTCGTTCTGGTCGGCGGCACGATCCACGATCCGGCCAATCACCGTGACGGCGTCGTCGCCGACATCTGGGTCGAGGGGGGCCGCATCGTCGCCCCACCGAGCGATCCGACCGACTTCGCGAGGATCGACGTGCGCGGGCTGGTGGCGATGCCCGGGGGCGTTGACCTGCACAGTCACGTCGCCGGCACGAAGGTCGGCGCCGGACGGCGCATCGCGCCGCATCTGGCTCGTTCGACGCCTGCGGCGGTCCCCACGATCCATGCCACGGGGGCGCTCTACGCCGCCCTGGGGTACACCACCGTCTTCGACGCCGCCATCGCCACGGCCGCCGCCCCCATGGCACACATGGAACTGGCCGACCTGCCGATCCTCGACAAGGGGGTGTACCTGCTGGCGGCCGACGAGGAGTCCGTCGTCGCCGCGCTCGACAGCGACGATCTCCGCGAGGCGACCCGTCTCGTCGGCGCCGCGATCGGCACCGGCCGCGGCTGGGCCGTGAAGGTCGCCAACCCGGGTGGCCCGTCGTTTTGGAAGCATGGTCGCCGCGGTGACCATCACGACCTCGATACGCCGCTCCCCGGCCGCTCGCTCACGCCTCGACGGCTGCTCGATCGGCTGGCCCGCGTCGTGCAGTCGCTCGCGCTGCCGCACCCGCTCCACGTCCACACCGCCAACCTCGGCCTGCCCGGGAACTGGCGGACGATGCTGGAAACGATGAAGACGTTCGACGGCGTCCGGGCCCACCTGGCCCACGTGCAGTTTCACAGTTACACCGGCGGCGATCTCGACGCCGATTCCTTCGGCTCCGGCGTGGCCCCGCTCGTCGAATGGTTCGATGCCCACGGCGAACTCACGCTCGACGTCGGCCAGGTGCTCTTCGGCGACACGGTCGCGATGACCGGCGACTCGGCCGCCGCCGAGCATCTCGCCCACGCCACGCACGTGCCCTTCATGTCCCACGATCTGCATCTGGAGGGGGGCTGCGGCGTGCTCCCGATCACCTATCGGGAAAAGAGCCTCGTCCATGCCTGGCAGTGGGCGATCGGACTCGAGTGGTTCCTCACCACTGCCGACCCGTGGCGGGTCGTGCTCTCGACCGATCACCCCAACGGCGCCCACTTCCTCGCCTATCCGCTGCTCATGAAACTCCTCGGCGACGAGGGATTCCGCCGGGAGGCGCTGGCCCGCATCCACCCGCAGGTACGGAAGCGGTCGCCACTGGCTGGACTGAGCCGTGAGTTCACGCTGCAGGAACTCTGCATCATCACCCGGGCCGCCCCCGCGCGGATCGCCGGTCTTCCGCACAAGGGGCACCTCGGCGCGGGTGCCGACGCCGACATCACCCTCTACCGACCCGACCCCGACCTCGCACGGATGTTTTCCATGCCGGCCCAGGTCTTCAAGGCGGGCGTGCTCGTCGCCGCCGACGGCGAGGTGAAGGCCGCTCCGGCGGGCCGCACGCTCGCCGCGGAGCGGCCGTCCTGACCGCGCGTCAGGCGACGGCGGCAAGGAGCCGCGCGACGAAGCGGTCTGGCGAAAAAAGGGTGGCGGCCCGTTCCCGCGCCGCCGCACCGAACCGAACCGCGGCCGCCTCGTCCTCGACGAGCGAAAAAGCCCGCCGCGGAAACTCGCTCTCCGGGAGCGATGGCACGATCCAGCCGGTCTGCCCATCCACGATCGCCTGCCGTGCCGCATCGCTGGTGACGGCGACGGTCGGCTTCCCGGCGGACATCGCGTCGAACAGGGCGCCGCCGAACGCGACCTGCCCCGATTGCCACACGAACCGCACTTCCCGGAGCAGATCGGGCAGACAGTGACACCACGGCACGATCCGCAGCCGATCGGCGAGGTGCTGTACGCGGGCCCGCCGCCAGAGTCTGTGCAACTGCGGCCCGCCGCCGACGAGCACATGTTCGACGTCGCGACGGACCACGCCAAGTTGGTCGATACCCCACAGCAGGCGATCGAGCCGGGATGCGGCGATCAGCGGTGCGACGCAAAGCGACCACATCTTCTCGGGATCGAGCCGCAGACTCGCAGCGACCTGCTCCCGCGTCATGCCACCGGAACAGGCGGCATCGGCGACGGGCTCGATCACATCCAGACGACGAACCGAGACCCCGGCCTTTCGGCATGCCTCGGCGACGAACGGCGATGAGGCCGCCACACGATCGGCCCGTGTGAGCGCCCAGGCGTCGACGAGCGTGCGCGGCGCGACGGCCACCCGGCAGATCACCCTCGGCCGACGGGCAGCCGGTACGCGGAGCATCGTGGCAACTGCCGCGAGCGCGGCCTGGGGCCGCCCAAACGAGATGACCTCGCTGGGCATCACCCCCCGCATGACCTCTGCCAACCGACCGATCACGGCCGGGTCGGGCTGCGGGCGTCTGCCCAGCCGGTGGACCGCCGCTCCGCCAGCGGCCAGCCGCTCGGCCAATGATCCTCCCGCCGACGTGAACGCCACGTGCACCCGCCACCCTGACGCCGCGAGGCCTGACGCCGCGATCTCCACCTCCCGCCCGGCGCCAACTGGATCGGCGCCACGGGCCACGAGGAGGATGGTTGTATCGTCAGGATACGCCATGAAAAAATGTCATCCGGGTGTCCTCGATGTCCGCGTGATCGAGGACGGCGAGGTGGGGCAGGTGGCGAAATGCGCCGTTGAAATCGAGACCATATCCGACGACGAACTCGTCTGGAATGTCGAATCCCACGTAGTCCGGCTCCAACGTCACCTCCGCCCGCCCCACCTTCCGCAGCAGCACGAGCGACCGCACCCGCGAGGCGCCCCGCCGACGGAACTCGGTGACGAGCGCCTCGAGCGTGCGCCCCGTATCGAAGATGTCATCGACCAGCAACACTTCCTGTCCCGTGATGTCGGGCAGGAGATCCAGCCGCAGGTCGAGCCGACCCGGAGTCGTCACCGCACCGCGATAGCTGCTCGCCTGGACCATGCCGACACGGACCGTCCCGTCGAGCCGCCGGATCAGATCGGCGACGAGTACGATACTCCCGGTGAGCACCCCGATGATGGTCAGCGGGCGTCGACCGACGTCGGCCCGCACGGAGTCGGCAAGCCGGGCGATTCCGGCATCGAGTTGTTCAGCAGTGAGCAGCGTGCGCATGATGGGTTCGTTGCCAGCCGTCGCCGCAGCATATCAGGTGTCGCATCCATGGCCGATTCCACGTCGTTCCGACAACACTGGTCTACGGTCGACGTCGCCGGCCATGCATGCGAGCTCTTCACGCCACCGGAGCCGGCGGCGGGCAAGGCCGTGATCTACCTGCATGGCGTCCGGGAGCGGCGGCTGTTGGATCTCGCCGGCCTCCGCGATGCGATCGAGGCGGCAGCCCTGCCCGCGATCGCACCCCGGACGGGGCGCTCGTGGTGGCTCGACCGGATCATGCCGTGCTTCGACGCCGGCATCAGCCCCGAGCAGTTCGTGCTGGGCCCGGTGCGCGAGGAACTGCATCGGAGATTCGGCGTCCAGTCACCGGGAATCGCCCTCGTCGGCACCAGCATGGGTGGCCAGGGGGCGCTGCGCATCGCCTACCGGCACCCGGCCGTGTTCCCGGTGACGGCGGCGATCGCACCGGCCATCGATTTTCATACCGCCATGCGGGAGGCCGCCGACCGGGAGGATGGTGAATATTACGACACGCTCTGGGAAGCCTACGGCGACGTGGAGCGTGCCCGGCAGGACACGGCGATCCTGCACGTGCACCCGCTCAACTGGCCCCGTCACCAGTGCTTCGCCAGCGATCCGGCGGATACTTACTGGCATGACGGCGCCCAGCGTCTTCATGGCAAGCTCGTCGCGCTCGGCATCCCGCATGAGGCCCATCTCGAGCCGCACGGTGGCGGCCATGGTCCCGCATACTACGACGCGGTCGCGCCCGCGATCGTGCGGTTCATGCTCGAGGCCCTCGGTGCCGAATCCCGTCACGTGCCCGGCCGTGGCTGCTGAAGTTGCTGCTTTGGAGCCGAGCCGAATCCCGGTGCGGAGAGCCCCTGCCCGGCTCCGCTGATCTGTTCGAAGTCGAGGTACCGGGCATCCTGCACCTCGAACCGGTTGAGCCCGCGCCAGTAGAGAATCTTGCCCGCCGAGGATGACGAGGTGGGCGCCCCGACCCGCACCTGCCGGAAGAGCTGGGCATCGCTGCGGCCATCCCCTTCGAAGACGAGCAGGTCCTTGGCCTCGCTCCACGCCAGCCGGGCACTGCGGACGGTGAAGGACTCTCCCTCGACGAGCACGTTGCCTCCGGCCGAAAGCTCGATGGTCGTACGGGGGTTTCCCGGGCTGGCCGGTGACTGCCCCACGCTCAAGACGTCGCTGGAAATGCTCACGGCCCGCGGCGGCAGCCCGCCGGCGGCGTGGGCGTCGAGCGTGTCCTCCCAGCGGGCCACCGGCCCCCAGATCGCCTCGACCCGCTGATGAAATTCCATCACACGCTGGTTGATGTTGCCCTGCAGGCCGCGCTGGAAATCGACCCCGAGATAGGTCAATTCGTCGCTCCGCGAAGCCGACGCCTGGGGCGGCGGGCCGCCTCCTGCCGCCGGCATGGCCAGCACGGGAGCCTGGCCTTCCCGCGTGCTCGTGAGGCGGCCGGGACCGTTGCCCGTGAATCCTCCCGTGGCCCGGTCGAGCAAGAGGTCGCGGATGAACAGCTGCTCCACCGACTTGGCCCCATCCTCGCCGGTGCTCCGGCTGTCGATCCGAACGCCGCCACCGCAGGCGATCCGCGCCACCTCCGACCGTTGGCCACGTTGTTTGGACGGGTCGGCGAAGTCGATCGGCTGGGCGAGGATGACATCGAGCGAGCCGGCTTTGAGCGCCGTATCACCGCTGGTGGTGACGACCCGATCGACGAACCGCGCCGTGAGTCCATCGAAGTCCATCCGGCCCTTCCAGGCCACGTCGAGCGAGCCCGCCGCAGCCGGATCCACAGGTCGCGGCCGGCCGGCGCCGGAGATCGCCAGTGATTCGAGACCGTGCATGCCGCCGGACATCGGCAGTCGAAGACGTCCGGCGCCATCGACGGTCATCCGGTTACGGCCGCGGTCGAACTCGATGAGCGGGCCTTCGAGATCGACGCCGCGGCCGCGAATCGTGGCCGGCCTCCCCGACACGATGGCCCGGGCGTCGAATCGGCCGGCTCGGGAGATCTGCGCCTGGTCGCCGCGGATGTCGAGCCCCCCCTGCGGCCCGTCCGTCAGACCGGTCTCCTCCACGAGCCGCACCTCCCCCTCCATCGACATCTCCTCCACCTCGTTGCCCGTTGGATCGATGACGAGAAGGCCGCGGAGGTGGGAGCCCATGGCCACCATCCGGCCCTGCGGCCGCTGCTCGGGAGCCGCCGGCCGGCGCGGGGCCACGGCCTCGCTGGCGGGGGCCGTCGGACGCTGCGAGGGCTCGCTTGCGACGCCGACCGCGGCGGCTTGCGGAGGCGAGGCGTGCTTGAACCACAGGTCCATGCGTTCGGTCCGCGCCGCGACCTGCTCGCTATCGACCTGCACGGCGCCGCGGGCCTGCATGCGCTTGGGACTGATGCCGGAGAGGTCGCCCAGCGGCCCGCGGGCCGGCTCCACCCGCTGCCGCGGGGCGACATCGAGCCACAGGTGCAGTTCGGCCGCCGAGAGCCGCCCCTGGGATTCGATCGACACCTCGGCATCGCCCCAGAGAGAGACCACGTGTTCCTCGCCGTGTGGCTGCATGAGTAGTTTCTTGGCCCACCGCGCCTGCGCCGGAGGCCCGGCATCCCCCTTCTTCGTCCGCAGCCATCCGGGGCCGATCGCCTCCAGTGCACCGGGATCACCGGGAGGGCCGGGCGTGTAGTCGATCGATTTGGCTTCCATCTGGGTGCCCTGAATGGCCAGCGACACCGGCTCATCGCCGTCGAGCAGGATCCGGCGACTGGCGATTTCATATCCCAGCCGCGAGGCGCGGGCCTCGAGTGCCGCGCCGCTGCTGCGGGCGACGACGGGCGTGCCGCGGGCCTGGATCTCCGCCGGCTCCAGGCCACCCCGCAGGCGTCCGCCTCCCGGGCCCGATGCGTCGTCGAGCACGATCGCCAGCAGGTCGCAACTGAGCTGGTCGAGGCCGCCGGCGGGGAGGTGCCGCAGCACCTCGACCTGCTGCTCGAGCGTGATCACGCTCGCCGACACGTTCACGCTCAGGGCACCTGCGCAGGTGACGAGCACCGGTGGAGCGGCATGCGGCAGCGCCTCCGGCGCGGGATCGCGTTCCTGCCCCGGAAGGATGCCGCCATCGAAACCCTCCAGCCGCAGCCGCACGTCGCGGTCGATGCGGATCGAGTCCACGCCGCCAATGTTCGGACCGCGGTCGCCGGACTTGCTGTCCGGGCTCGCCTGGCGCGGCCGAAGCCGGGCGACGAGCGCCCGGCCGCTGCCGCTC
>CAZONY010000032.1:11031-13477 GCA_964581215.1 uncultured Chitinophagaceae bacterium
TCTTCACGTCGCGATCGAGCCGGATCGAATCGACGCCGCCGATGTTGGGACCGTGCTCGCTCGCGCCGGGCCGTGGCATGAGCGCCGCCACCAGGCCCCTTCCGCTGCCCGAGGAACGGCCGTAGCGGAACTGCACCTCCTCGTTGGTTCGCACTTCCAGTTCGGCCAGTTCGACGTCCCTGGTGACGATCTCGATATCGTCTTCGGCATCCGGCTTCGTCGGGGTGCCGCGGATCGTCACCGCGCCGCGCAGGCTGCCACCGACCAGTTTGGCCAGCCGTCCCTGCCGGAGGTCGATCGGTTCGTCGAATTCGAGCACCGCCCCCTGGGGAGCCCGCAGCACGATCGTGCGTCCCTCGTTCCTACCATCGACGACACGATTGCGATCGGGCAGCACGACCAGCGTGCAGGGCACGAGGTTGACGCGACCGTCGGGAAGCGAGTGATAGTCCTGGAAGAGCAGCCGCATCTGCCGGCTTTCGAGCATGATCGGGTCGTTGCGTTCCCACGAGCCCTCCGGAAAGACGTCTCCCAGGGCGGCCAGCCGACGGTCGGCCCGGGCACGGATCGCCGCCGCCTGCTCGGGTGAGAGCTCGACCGCCGCGATCGCATCCCCGGCGGTGGGCTCGACCCACGGCACCACGGCAAGCCGGTAGAAACCCGCCATCGCGAAGACGACAAGAAACACCCGCGCGGTGCGTCCGAGGCGATGTTCCATGGTGGCGTCAGGCTGAATAGCCGGCGACGATCCCTTCCCACTGCCCGCGGGCCTGGAGCAGCCGCTCGATCACCTCGCGGACGGCGCCCGTGCCGCCGGGCAACCGGGTGACGATGGCCGCGGCCCGTCGCAGTTCGGGACAGGCGTCCGCGACGGCCACACCGACGCCGCACCGTGCCACGCAGGCGAGATCCGGAAGGTCGTCACCGACGAAGGCCGTCTGCTCCCAGGCCAACCCGGTCTCGGCGAGGATCGCTTCCACCGCCAGCCGCTTGTCCCGGACGCCCTGCCGCACGATTCCGATCCCCAGCTCCTCGGCCCGCCGTTCGACGACGTGGCTCGATCGCCCCGTGACGATGCCGGTGACGTAGCCGGCCCGCTGCCAGAGCTTGATGCCCAGGCCATCCCGGATGTGGAAGGTCTTGCCTTCGACGCCGTCGTTCGTCCAGGCGACGCCTCCGCTGGTGAGCACGCCGTCACAGTCGAGCAGCAGCAGCCTGACCGCGGCCAGACGCGCTTCGAGACCGTCATCGCTGATCGAGGGGTTTGCCATCGTCATCGCACATCCTCGGAAAACCAGCGTGTCAGGCCGCCGCCCCGGCGGCCCCGGTCGCGACCACGGCCCCCTCGGCCGGCACCAGCCCGACGAGGTCGACGATGTCGAGCAGCCCGACGGCACGTCCGTCGGCGGCGACCACCGGCAATTCGCTGATGCGTCGGGCCTCGAGCAGGGCGATGGCATCGCTCACTCGCGACCCGATGGCGACCGTCGTCGGACGCCGGGTCATCACGCCGCCGATCGGCCCGTCGAGGGCGGCATCATGGCGCCGCTCGAAGAGCCTCGCGAGATCGCTGTCGGTGAAGATTCCGGCGAGCATGCCGGAGTCGTCGATCACCATGACCGCCCCGGTCCGTCGCACCGGCATCGGCCTCGCAAAGACGGTCCGCACCGGCTCCTCCGGCCGCGCGGTGCGGCACTGCGACAGCGGCCGCATCGTCTCTTCGACCCGCATCAACCGACGGCCAAGGCTGCCGCCCGGGTGGCGGGCCGCGAAATCCTCCGGCGTGAACCGGCGCAGGCTGCAGGTGACGAGCGACAGGGCATCCCCGAGGGAAAGCATCAGCGACGTGCTCGTGCTCGGGGCAAGGCCGAGTCGGCAGGCCTCCCGAACGTCGCCCGTCGGCACCACCACGTCGGCGGCACGGCCGACCGTGCTCGCCGGCCGGCCTGTGAGGGCCACGATGCGGATGCCCCGCGCGGTCACATGCGGCAGAAGCCGCGTGATTTCCTCGGTCTCTCCGGACTGCGACAAGGCCAGCACGACGTCATCCCTGCGCAATGCGCCGAGGTCGCCATGCATCGCCTCGGCGGGGTGCAGGAAGTGGCTCGGCGTACCGGTGGAGGCGAGCGTCGCGGAGATCTTCCGCGCCACGAGGCCCGCCTTGCCGATGCCCGTCACGACGACGCTGCCGGTGCAGCGTTCGAGAAGGCGCACGGCCCGCACGAACGCCCCGTCGAGCGTCTGGGCCGCCCGGAGCACGGCCTCGCCCTCGGCGCGGAGGATCTCCCGGCCGTGCGCAAGGATGCCAATGTCGTTGACGTCGTCCATGCCGTCGCCAATCTCCTCCGGCCACGGCCCGACCGCCGCGGGGGGCGGGACTATAGGCTGGCAGGGCAAGGGCCGCAACGCGGCTTTTCCGGGGGCGCAAGGGGCGTCTACTCGGCCC
>CAZONY010000033.1:0-1083 GCA_964581215.1 uncultured Chitinophagaceae bacterium
CCGCCGGGGGCGTGCGGCAGCCCGTCGCGGCCGGTGAGCCCGGCCAGCGGCAATCGCTCCTCGTGCGATCCATCGCCGCCGCCATCGCTGCCGAGCCGCGAGCCCTCGTCTGGCTGGTCGCCCCCAGTCGTCGGATCGCCCGCCAATGGATCGACACGATCGCCCTCGGCGGCACTCCGGTCTTCAATGTCCGGGCCACCACGCCACGGGCCCTGTGTTTCGATCTGGCTGCCCCGGCACTCGTGCGCCGCGGCCGCGTGGTCGCTTCTTCACGGGCAGCGCAGGTGTTATTGGAAAGGGTGCTCGTCGTCGCCAGAGAGGAGCGACGGCTGCGCTCATTCTCCGCGCCCCGCTCCTCCCGTCGGCTCGCCGAGCGGATGCTGGTCAGCCTGTCTGCGATCCGCATGGCCGGCCTCACGGCTGACGACATCCGGCGGCGGCCCGGCTTCGGCGACTCGGCCAAGGGCCACGATCTCGCCCTCCTCCTCGATGGCTACGCCGCCGCCCTCGAGGCCGAGAAACTCGTCGATGCCGCCGACATCGCCGCCGAAGCCTGCGCCACGGTGGCCACCGGCAAGCCCTCGGCGACGTGGCAGCGGATCCTGGTGCCGGCCGAACTGGAGATGAAACCGCTCGAGCGGGCTGTCTTCACGGCGCTCGGCAGCCGGGTGCAGACCCTGCCGATCGATCCGGAGCCGCGGTCGTTCAATGATCCGACCCACGGCCCGAGCCTGCAGTTCTCCCGGGCCATCGGCGAGGTCAACGAGATCCGTGGTGTCCTGCGCCGGTGCCTTGCGGACGGCATCCCGCTCGACACGGTCGAACTCCTGCACACCGACGCGGCCACCTACCCGCCCCTCGTGCAGGAAGTGCTGACCACGATGGCCGGCGGAGGCGATGATCCTGCGGTCGCCACCACCGACCTGCCGGTCACATTCGCGGAGGGCCTCCCGATTCGGGAGTCACGGCCCGCCCGGGCGTTGGCGGCGTGGCTCGCGTGGAGCGCCGAACGCCACCCCCAGTGGCGGCTTCTGCGGATGGTTCGCGATGGGCTCCTCGACTGGCAACGCGAGGCCGCAGGTC
>CAZONY010000033.1:1183-13388 GCA_964581215.1 uncultured Chitinophagaceae bacterium
CGCTCCTCGCTCGGCTGGTCGATGTCGAGCCCCCCCCTGGCGCCGATGCTTTGGCTATCGTCACGCGATCGCGACGGTTCCTCGAAGACGTGGCGGCCGCCCGGAGCCAGTTCGACAACAACGCCAGGAACCGTCTCGTGGCCGAGATCGCCGACATGGAGCGGTGGCTCGCGAAACACCCGAACGCCGACCCACGGGACACGCGCGACTGGCTCGCAGGCCTGACCGACTCGCTCGTGGTAATGGGAAGTGCGCCCCGCCCTGGCTGCCTCCACGTCGCCCCACTCGCCGCCGGCGGCCACTCGGGCCGCCCCCACACGTTCATCGTCGGCCTCGATGAAGGCCGGTTTCCGGGGCCCGGCAGTGCCGACCCGGTGCTGCCCGATCCCGACCGGCTTGCCCTGTCGGCTGACCTCGAGATCGCCAGTGCGGCCACGGCCCGGGCGCGGGCCGATTTTTGGCGGCTGCTCGGCCGCCTGCGGGGCGACGTGTATCTGGCCTACAACTGCCGCGACCTCGTGCAGCAGTCGGAGGTCTTTCCCTGCCCGTTGCTCCTGGAAACCTATCGTCGTCAGTCCGGTTCCCCGGCGGTGACGCTCGGTGAGTTTCTCGATGTCCTCGCCAACCGCACCGAGTCGTTCGTGCCGCACGATCCCACGATGGCGATCAATGAGTCGGAGTGGTGGCTCGCAGCGCTTGGCGAGGATCCGTCGATGCCCGCCGTACGCCAGGCGGCACTCGACCACGGCATGCCGCTCGCGCACGGCTTTGCGGCCGAGGAGGCGCGACGATCGCCGGCGTTCACACCGTGGGACGGCCTCGTTCCCGCGGCGGGCCCCGAACTCGACCCCACCAACCCGACCGGCCGCGTGGCCTCCGCGCACAGCCTCGAGGCACTCGGCGCCTGCCCGCGGCGATTCTTCTTCCGGTATGGCCTCGATGTCAAGCCGCTCGACTCCTTCGAACCGGAGGAGGACCGCTGGCTCGATGACATGGAACATGGCAGCGTGCTGCATGAGGTGCTCGAGCGGTTCATGGCACGGTTTCTGTACGCTGATGCGGGCGCCCCCGCCGATGCCCCCCAGCCCACGTTTGCCGATCACGAACTCGACATCCTCTCGCTTCTCGACGCTGTCCTCGCGGCAAAGCGGGCCGAAAAGCCGACCACCGACGAGGTGGCTGTCGCCGCGGGGCGGCGGGAGTTGGCCGACGCCCTGCGCACCTTCCTGCGGGCCGAAGAGGAGTATTGCCGGCGCACAGGCTCTCGGCCCGTCGCGCTCGAGGCGGCGATCGGGTTCGCCCCCGAAGGTGACGGCACGCGATTCGACCGAGCAGACGCAGTACCGCTGCCGCTGGCTGACGGCCGCTCCATCCGACTGCGCGGCTACGTCGATCGGATCGACATCGACGGCACGCAAGCCGACGGGCAGGGCTACGCCATCATCGACTACAAGAAGGGACGGTCGGCCCGGTTCAAGAAGAGCGGCCCGGATCCGCTGGCATTGTTCGACAAGGGCCGCCGACTCCAGCACGGGCTCTACGTCTTGATGGTCCGTCACGTGGCTCGTGAGGCGACCGGCGAAGCCGGCCATGTGACGCGGTTCGCCTACCTCTTCCCCGGTGCCGACACCCGTGGCGAACGGATCGAGTGGACGGCCGAAGAGCTGGCGGGTGTGAACACGCTCGTGGAGCGGCTCTGCCGGATCGTCCGGGCCGGAGCGTTCCTGCCCTCCACCGATCAGAGCGACTGTCGGTTCTGCGACTTCCTCGACGTCTGCGGCGACCCGGCCACGACGTCCACCGCGGCCCGACGCACGCTGCGGGCCGACGAGGGGCCGCATGGCGAGGATCGCCAGACGCTCGCCGAACTGTTCGCCGGCATCCGCGACCCCAGCGACCGTACCGCCGGCTTGGCGATCACGAGCCCTCGGCCCCGCCAGTTTGCCCCGCTTGACGAGTCGGCACCGGGTGAACCTGGCGATGCCAGCGCCCGCGACGCGATCCGCACCGTCCTTGACCAGAGCATGCTCGTCGAGGCATCAGCGGGAACGGGCAAGACCACGTGCATGGTCGAGCGGATGACGGCCCTCGTGCGCACGGGCGTGGCCACGGTCGGCCAGGTCGCGGCGATCACGTTCACCAAGAAGGCCGCCGCCGAACTGGCCCGCCGGTTTCGCGAACGGTTGGAACGAGACGCGTCCGACCCGGGCCTCTCGGCCGACGAGCGGCACCGGCTGCAGGCGGCCCTCGCCGAGATCGACATGGCGGCGATCGGCACGGTCCATTCGTTCTGCGGGCGGCTGCTCAAGGAACGGCCCATCGAGGCGGGGCTCGACCCGGCGGTCGAAACGCTCGACGCGGCCGCCGAGCAGGTGCTCCGCGGCCGCGCCTGGCGGGAATTTTGCGACGCGGTGGCGCTGCGTGCAGACCTCGCGGACGCACGGCAGGCCCTCGAGGCGACGGGCGTGGATCTGCACGAACTGCGTTCGGCCTTCGAGACGCTCGTCGCCCAGGGCGACGTCCGCACCTGGCCGCGGGAAACGGTCGATCCGCCGGAGATCGGGCCGCTCCTGGAGCGCATCGACGCTGAGATCACGGCACACCTGGCCGGCGTGCTCGTGCCCTGGAACCAGCGGCCCGTGAGCGACCGCCTCATGCACACGCTCGAGGCGGTGCAGCGGGCGTTTCGCACGCGTCCCGATGATTCCCCGGCTTCCTTCTTCCGGGCCGCCGAAATGCTCGTGGGAGAGTGCCCCAACATCGCCCAGAGCCTGTGGCTGCCGGGGGATCGCTCACGGCACCATCAGGAACGCCAGCGGGAACGGAAACGGCAGCTCGAGCAGTGGTGGGACGCCATCGTGGCCGACGTCGCCGGTCCGCTCCGGCAGTGGCATGCCTACCGTTACCAGTTCGCGATGCCGCTCCTGGAAGCGGCACGGGATCACTACGACGCGGTGCGGCTCGCCGAGGGCGTGCTCTCCTTCCACGACCTGCTCGACAGGACCGCGCGGCTCCTCCGCGAGCGGCCGGACGTGCGCACGTCGTTCGCGGCGCGGCATCCTGTGCTGCTCGTCGACGAGTTCCAGGATACCGATCCTCTCCAGGCGGAGATCCTATTGCTCCTCACGGCTGACGATCCTGCCGCGACCGACTGGCGATCCACCACGATCAAACCCGGCAGCCTGTTCGTGGTGGGCGACCCAAAGCAGTCGATCTACCGATTCCGGCGGGCTGACATCGACACGTTCGACTTCGTCAAGGAGCGGATCGCACACTCCGGCGGGCAGCTGTTGCACCTCAACACCAACTTTCGCAGCAACGGCGAACTCGTCGCCTGGGTGAACGAACAGTTCGCGGGGCGCTTCGCCGAGCATCGCCCTGAGCATGGCGAGCCGTATGGGCCGGGGTTCACCGAAAGCCGGGCCGGCCGGAGAACCGCCACCCCGGGGGCGCTCGCCGGCCTGCGGCAGCTGCGGGTCCGCTCCAAAAACGTGCGGGCCGAAGCCGAAGCGGTGGCCACGTTCATCCGTCGGGCGATCGACCGCAAGCTCACCGTCCCCCGGGCCTCGGCGGAGGAGGATCCCGGCTGTCGGCCGGAAGACTTCATGATCGTGACATGGAACACCGGCCAGCTCTCGACCTATGCCGAAGCCCTCAACGCCGTCGGCCTGCCGTGCGACGTCACCGGCCGCAAGGGCCCCGACAGCAAGGCCGATCTCGCCCTGCTCTGTCTCTGCCTGCGGGTGGTCGCCGATACGGACGACACCGTGGCGGCGCTGGCCGTGCTACGGAGTCCCGTCTTTGGCTTCAGTGACGCCGATCTCCACGCCTTCCACCGCGCCGGGGGCCGCATCGACGGCCGGCTGTTCGTGCCCGACGGCCTTGCCGACGAGGCGCTCGTCCCCCGCCTGCGGTCAGCGGCCGAAACCTTCCACCGCTGGCGTCGGATCGCGGGCGTGCTGCCGCTCGCAGCCGCGCTCGAATGGATTGCCGACGATGCCGGCCTCATGCTTGTGGCAGCGGCGGCGGACGGCCGGGCGGGACGGCAGGGCCGGGCGGCGGCCGGCACGATCGCCACGCTCATCGAACGGGTGCGCGCGGAACGGTCGCTCGTGACATCCGTTCAGGACGTGATCGATCGGATCGACGACCTGGTTGCCGACACTTTTCCGCGGCAGGATTTCGACACTGCATCGATCGACGCGGGAACGGGCGGTGCCGTGCGGGTGATGAACCTCCACAAGGTCAAGGGCCTCGAGGCGCCGGTGGTGTTTCTCTGCGACGAGGACGGGCCGGATCGCGACCGAAGCCCTGCGTGGCACGTCTCGCGGTCGGAAGCAGGGGCCACGGGCTATCTGAAAATCCACCGCGCCGGGTTCTTCGGCAAGGAGGGCACGACACTGGCAGCGCCGTCGGAGTGGCAAGACGTCGAAGCGACCGAACGCCGCTACCTGGAGGCGGAGTATCTTCGGCTCAACTACGTCGCCGGGACGCGGCCGGGCACCTGCCTCGTGGTCTCCGTCTTTGAAAACAGCGCGGGGGAGATCACCGGTGGCTGGCGGGAACTCTCGCCCGACATCGCGAATGTGGCCAACCTCCCCGACCTCGAGCCTGATGCTGCCGCCGAGGCGGCCCGCGCGGCCGCCGCCGCCCGTCCATGGGCCGACGAGGAGGCCGTCGCCTCGGCCCGCGAGCAGACAGAAGCCAGGGCACGGGGCATCCGCACCCCCACGTTCGCCACCGTCACGCCCCGCGACTTTCTCACCGAGCCGGCCGAGCGGATCCGCCACACGGGACGGGGCCTGGGTCAGGACTGGGGCACGGTGATCCATCGTCTCCTCGAACTCGCCGCAGAGCACGTGGAGGAGCCCGGCGCGACGTTCGATCTGCGATCAGACGCCGAGAGTGCGATCGAGGAGAGCGACCTCGCCGAAAGTGGGATCGCACGACAGACCCTCGTGGATCGGGCCGTGGCGCTCGTCGCGGAAATCCAGCGGAGCGCGGCCTGGCGACGCATTCGCGAGAGCCGCGAGCGGCATGTCGAAGTGCCGTTCACGATCGCCGTCAGGGGCGATGAAATTCCGCCTGGGGTGGCGGTCGATGCGGGACCGGGTCGGGCCGAGCCGGCCGTCGCCGATCGGCACGGCGCGGCCCCGGCGGGCGATGCCTCGCTGCCGGTGCTGATTCGGGGCCAGATCGACGCGGTATTTCGGGAAACGGCACCCCCTCCGGCAGACATGTCCGATTGGATCATCCTCGACTGGAAGACCACCTCGGTCGCGGATCGCGATGCGGCGAGGCTGATGGACCACTATCGACCGCAATTGACGCTCTACGCCCGCTGCTGGGCGACCGGGCAGGGGCGCTGAGGGAGGGGCGACCGGGAAAGTGCGCTCATGCAGGCCGGGGCTGACCCACGCCATCCGTTCCCGCCAACTGCGCCGCGTGGTGATCGTGGCAGGTGAAGAAAATCACCTGCGATCGCGTCGCAAACTCCCGCAGCACGTCGGTGGCGGCAACCATCCGCACCGGATCGAGGTTGACCAACGGATCGTCGAGCATGATGAACCCGGTGTCGCCACCGAAGTAGGCCTCCGCCATGGCCAGCCGCAGCGCGAGCGCGAGAGCCCCACTGCCGCCGTGCGACAGTCGATCAGGCGACAGCGACACGCCGCCCCGTTCCACGCTCGCCGGCAGGGCGCCGTCGAACCCGATCGTCGCCTTCCGGCCCGTGATGCGCGAGAACGTATCGGCCACCTTGATACTGAATGCCGCCAGAGAATCGTCGCCCGTACCCGCCGCGATCCTGTCAAGTTCCTGCCGGATGCGCAGAAAGGCCCTGCCATGGGCCCGGGCCCGCTCGAATGATCGCCGCTTGACCGCGGCCCGTTCGGCGAGATCCTCGCTGCGACGATCGGCGTGCTGAACGATCAGCCGTTCCAGGTCCGTTTTTCGCGCCGTGAGGCTGTCCCGGGCGGTGTTCTGCTCCGCCTGGGCCGAGTCGAGCCGTTCGATGAATACCTCTGCCGTCGCGAATCCCTCGGGGAGGCTCGGCACCGCCAGCAGCCTGTCCTTGGCCTTCGCCAATTCAGCCTGATCGCCGAGGAGGCGACGGCCCACTTCCGCATGATCGGCGTAGAGCTTTTTCCAGCCGACAAGCGCCTGCTCGTGCTTCCCGGCATCGGCTTCGCCGCTGCTCAGGAGTTTCTGCTTGGCGTCGCTCTCCCGTTCGATCGTCTCGATCTCCCGCGTGGCGGCCAAGGCCGTGATCGCCTGCACGGCTTCCCGCCATTGTTCGAGCGTCCGTTCCTGCAGAAGGCCTTCGTAAACCTGTCGGGCGTTCGTCTCGCTCGTCTTGCGGTCGCGATGCCGTTCAGCCATCAGCCGAGCGGCGGCCGGCGACTCCGCCCCACAGGCTTCGAGTTGCTTCGCAAGCCGTTCACGGTCATCGGCGAGCGCACGAAAGATGGCATCGACGTCATCCGCACCGCTCGTGACCGTCAGCACGATGTCATCGACCGTGACCTGCACACGGCCCTGCGCGGTGCCGCGGCAGCCCGCGGGGTCGATCGCGACCGTCTCGGGCGGGTCCGTGCCCTGCCGCAGCATGGCCGGATGGGACGCCTCCGCCTCGATGCTCCATGACAACGTCCGGGCAGCCAGTTTGTTTTCGGCATCGATGACGGCCTGCTCGAGCCGCTGGATTTCGCCGAGCACGTCGTCGCCGGGATGCCGATGCTTCGCCGCCTCGGCATGGGCATCGTCGTACGCCTTCTGCGCCCGCTCGATCCGACCGAAGGCCGCGATCGTGCCCGCGCCTGCCTGCCTCGCCCGGGCCGTTGCGAGTTCCTTCTTGAGATCCCCCAACTGGGCTTCGAGGTCCGGCTTGATCCTGTTCCATGCCTCGATGCCCGCCTGTGCCACCGGCCAGCCGCTGAAGGCGGCCAGGAGGGCTGCCACCTGCTGCTCGAGCCGCTGGACTCGCTCCTCGAGTTGTCCGCGTTCGCCGAGGGCCGCCCGCAGCCCGCCATACTTGGCCACGAAGGCGTCGCGGTCGCGGATCACCCCCTCGATCCGCGCGCCTTCGGCCGCCACGCGATCCATATCGGCTTCGATCGCGAGCACCTCGCGTCGCTCGGCCTCGAGATCCTGCCACTCGTACCACGCGGCAAGAATCCCACCGACTTCCCGCCGCCAGCGATTGTCGCCGACTTTTTCCTGCCCCCCCTGCCGTTCGGGCCCGCCGGTCGCGTCGTCCCAGCGGCTGAATGCCGCCGTGATCCGTGCATCCAGCAACCGCCTCAGTTTCTGCTCGTCAACGTCGGCGGCCACCCCAGCGACGGTGTTCAGCACGTCGCGGATGTCCCGCAGGCCCTTGGCAGTCTTTCGGATGGCCAGCAGCGTTTGCTCCAGCTCGGCCTGGCCCGTGAACAGCACGTGACGAAACGTCGCCTCGCCATGCTCGAGCATCTCCCCGAGCCTTGCCTGCACGGCGGACGGATCGACGAGCGTGGTCGTGCCGTCGCTGAGCCGGCTGGCCTGGTCGGCGCCCCAGCGTTTCTCTACAGTCCACGCCGTGCCGCCGCGATCGAAGGTGAGCGTGACGTGAGCATGGTCGCCGTCCGGAAGCGGCAGCCACGGCCTGACCGTCTCGTCGAACTGCGTCTTCGTGAGCTTCGTCGGCGTGAAGAGCACGTGGAAAATCGCCTGCCGGAGCGTGGTCTTGCCCTTTTCATTGGGGCCGTGGATGACCACGAGCGGCTTCGCGAGATCCCACGCTTGGTCAGCGAAGTGACCGAAGGGGTGGAGCCTGATCGATCTGAGCCTCATCGCTTCCTGGCCTCCACGACGAGTTCGTCCGCGAGCATCGCCGCGTCGGGATGGGCCTCGTCGGCGAGCAGGGCCGTGAGCAGACGATGGACGAGGCCGCCGCTGCGATAGCGGGATGCGACCTGCTCCGGGCTGAGGCGATCGTGGATCTCCGACTCCACGCTCACGTGCAGGAACGTGGACCCCAGCGTCACGATTCCCCGGTCGAGCGTCGCCCGCTCGGCGGCGGAGAGCCGGCCCGACAGCTGCAGGTCGAGGACCGTGCCGGCTGCGTCGTGGCTTTGGCATGCGGCCAGCGTCGCTTCGACGTCGTCAGCCGAGCACAGCTGCTTCTCGATCCTCACGAACCGGATGCGTCCCGGCGACAGTCGTTCATAGCGCGTCGCACGATCCCCCTCGCACTCGATCCACCAGGCCGACCCCGCGTGGCGGCACCGCAGGGAATCGGGCGTGTGCGTGCCGGCCATGAAGAAGGGCGACTGGCCGCCCGATTCCGTGGTCGGAAAGGGCACGTGGATATGGCCGAGCAGCCAGAACGCCACGCCGGCCGATTCGAGTGCCCCGCGATCCATGCTGAAATACTGATCGGCCGCATCGAGCCCCAGCCCCGGCACGTTCCCGTGGGCGACGCCGATCCGCAAGCCGCCGGCACAAGCCCGGGCCGCGTCGGCGACCCAGCCGATCATCGATTCCTTCCCCGTTTTCGAGGGACAGGGGCAGGGAAAGAAATGCACGGTCTGGCCATCGATGTCGTAGGTCTTCACCTCCGGCGATGCCAGCAGGTCGATGTTCGCCGCTCCCTCGGTGGCCCGGCGGAATCGCTTCCACACCTCCGTTTCCGGACCGGTGTGATGGTCATGGTTACCGGGCACGACGATCACCGCCGCACCCGCGAAGCCGCGCAGCAGCCCCGCCGTCCGATCGACGTCGATGGCCTTCACCCTCGTCGAGTCGAAGAGATCACCGGCGACGACCAGAAAATCGGCAGCCCGCTCGTTGGCGATATGGACGAGACGATCGAGGGCATCGAACCGCTCTTCCGCCAGCCGGCTGCTCACCTCGGCCGGATACTGCTTGAACGGCAGGCCGACATGGGTGTCGGCCGCGTGGACGATGCGAATCGGCATGAACGGGAACCTCCTGACCGCCACCGGGTTTCCGGCAGGCCGCTTAGTCTACGGCACCTCCTCCGCTGCGATTCCGATTCGGCCGACCTCCCGCCGGGACTCCCGCAAACTGTCTCCCCGGCTGCACTCCAGGCGACCCATGCGGCACGCCGCGACACGGGCATCGGGAAATCTCGTCCCCTGCGCTGGGCAGGCTCCGGCGTCGCCGGGGGATTTTTCTTGCCTGCGCCGGCCGTGCACCCCTACCGTTTCGGGCCCTCGGGATGGCCGGCCCGCGTCGGGCGCGGCCTGTTTCACCCCCGGGGCTCTCGAGAGGTTCCCACGATGATCGGCAAGAAGACCCTGCTGCAATGTTTCGTTGGAACGCTCACCTGCGTGGCCGTCGTCGCGTCTGGCTGGGATGCCGAAGCCGCGGGCAGACGGCATTGCAGGCGGGCGTGTTGCTGCACCCCCTGCTGCGCACCGGTGTGCGATCCCTGCTGCTCGACGGCCTGTGCGCCGGCGTGCGATCCCTGCTGCCAGACGACCTGCACCAGCTGCTATCGCAGCGTCGATGCCTGCTGCTGCGTGAATCGCTGCGGCTGGACCGTGGTGAGCAGCCCGGTGATCGTCTCGTCGCCCTGCTGCGTCGCCGAGACGAAGGCGACGGCGGGGACGCAGACGATCGCCTCGCAGCCCGCTGCGAAGTCCGTGACGGTGTCGGCCGTCTCGGCGCGCTGATCGGATCGACTCCATCCGTCCTCGGGCATGCGGCCCAGGACAACGTTTCCGCTCCCGCGCGGAGGTTTCTCCCTCCGCGCGGGAGTTTTTGTTTTGTGCCTCCTGGAACCGACGACCGCGAGGGGCTGCCCATGCCCCCGGGAGCCGGCCTTGCTGGCAAGTGAAGCCATGGATGGCGAAGCGTAGCCAGCAGGGAGAGAGCGAAGGCCAGGATGGCCGGAGCGAACGTCCGGCGACGGGGGCATGGGCAGAGCCCCGAGCCCGCTACACGCCACGGCCCGGCAGCCTGCCGACCATTCCTCGGCCGGCCTGCGCCGCCAGCAGGATCGTGGCGGCGTGGATATCGACGATCGACTCGAGATCGGTGCAATACCCGCCGCCGCAGACGATCGCCACCGGCGTGCCGGCCTGGCGGGCGGCATCGAGCACGAGCCGGTCGCGGTCAACAAGCCCTTGCTTCGTGAGCCGGAGCCGGCCGAGCCGGTCGCCCTCGTAGGGATCGGCTCCCGCGATATAGAGCACGAGATCGGGCCGCGCGCGGGAAAATGACTCGACGACGGCGGCCTCCAGCCGCTCCAGATATTCCGCATCCCCCGTGCCGTCTTCCAGCCCGACGTCGAGCGATCCGGGATGCTTCCGGAGCGGAAAGTTCTTCGCCCCGTGGATCGACATCGTGAACACCGTCCCGTCGCCGGCGAAGATTTCGGCGGTGCCGTTGCCCTGATGGACGTCGCAATCGAGCACCAGCACCTGCTGGGCGGCGCCTCGGGCCTGCATCTCGCGGGCCGCCACGGCCACGTCGTTGAAGACGCAGTAGCCCTCCCCAAAGTCGCGACCGGCATGGTGGGTGCCGCCGGCCAGGCTCGCGGCCACGCCGTCCTGCAAGGCGGCCGCCGCGGCATCAACCGCGGCGCCCGTACTGCGCAGCGACCGCTCCACCAGTTCCCGGCTCCACGGAAACCCGATCCGCCGGACCTCCGCCGGCGAGAGCGTGCCCGCCATCACCCGGCCGACGTAGTCACGGGAATGAACCCGCAGGAGTTCGTCGTCGGTGGCCGCGTGCGGCTCGATGAATTCCAGACCCGCCCCCGCCGCGGCATGCCGTTCCAGCCGCTCCCGCAGCAGGGCGTATTTTTCGATCGGAAAGCGGTGCCCGTCGGGCAACGGCAGGCGGAACCGGTCGCAAGGAAAAAGCCGCATGGACGCGAGTCTACTCCTGACGGTGCGTGGCGCATCGGGCCCTCGATGCGTGCGGGGCGTTTGGCCTTGCACGTTCCCAGTGCAGACGCGACCTTGATCTCCGGCCGGCGGCGAACCCGATCTGGCGCTACCCCCGCCTCGGCAGGATGATCATGGACTGGCTTTCTCTCGACTGGCTCCGTCAGCACTGGCAGGCCCTGCTCACGGCCGGGACAACGCTCGTCACGCTCGTCTTGCTCCTGCAGGGCCGCTGCGCCCCCGACATGGTCATGATGGGGGCGGTCGTCGTGCTGCTCTTCGCCGGTGTCCTGACGCCCGACGAGGCGCTCGGCGGGATGAGCAACGAGGGCATGCTCACCGTCGCCGCGCTCTTTGTGGTGGCGGCGGCGGTGGAGCGCACCGGCGCCCTCCAGGCGATCGTCGACCGCCTCCTGGGTCGGCCGCGATCGCTGGCCACCGCCCAGATCCGCACCATGCTCGGCCCGAGCTTCGTCTCCGCCTTCATGAACAACACGCCGGTCGTCGCCCTGATGGTGCCGGCGATCCGCGGCTGGGCCCGCAAGCACAGGCTCAGCGTCTCGAAACTGCTCATGCCGATGAACTGCGCGGTGGTGCTGGGCGGCCTCTGCACCCTCATCGGCACGAGCACCAACGTCGTCGTCAGCGGACTCGTGGCCGACCGCACCGGCCAAGGCCTGGGCATGTTCGACATCACTTGGCTGGGAGTCCCCCTCTTGGTCATCGGCATCGGCTACCTCATCGTCGCCAGCAAGACGCTTCTGGTGGACCGCCGGCCGGCGATGAGCGCCAGCGATGACCCACGACAGTATTCCCTGGAAATGCTCGTCGAGCCGGGAAGCCCGCTGGTCGGCAAGTCGATCGAACGGGCCGGCCTCCGCGGCCTGGAAGGGCTGTTTCTGATGGAGATCGACCGCGACGGCCACGTGATCGCCGCCGTTGCGCCCTCCGAGCGGCTCGAGGCCGGCGATCGGCTGGTGTTCGTGGGCGTCGTCGATTCGGTGCTCGAATTGCAGAAGATCCGCGGCAGCAACAAGCCCTGAAACCTCGATGCGCCGTCGCGTCAAACCAGCCGAGGAATCGCTCTACTGAGTTCAGAGCTGCAGACCGGCCCGATCCGCCACCACCCGCACCTGCTTGCTGGCCGCCACAACCCCCTTGGGATGCACCAGCAGCACTCCCCAGGTCTGCGTTCCCGGCTGATACGGCGCCTGCACGCTCTTGAACAGGCCACCACCTCCCAGGGCCTCCAGCGGCATGTCGGGCGTCTGCAGGCGCAGCAGCTCAGCCGCACTCACCGGCTTGATCGC
>CAZONY010000034.1:0-4779 GCA_964581215.1 uncultured Chitinophagaceae bacterium
CTCGACGCCGTGGTCACCGGCGATCCGACGCTCGCCCGGCAGGTCCGCGAGGAGGACGACGCGGTCGATGCCTCGCGGCAGCGGGTGCAGAAGATGGTGATGCAGGGGATCAGGGAATCGCCGGAGAAGGTGGAGACGCTCCTGCGGATCAATTCGGTGTCGAAGCACATCGAGCGGATCGCCGACATGGCGACGAACATCGCCGAGGACGTGATCTACATGGTGGAGGGAGACATCGTCCGGCATCGGGCGACGGACTAGGTTCACGGCTGCTCGGCCATCCATGGCCCGAGCAGCCTTGCCGGCCATCCGGCCGGAAGAAACCGGCCCTCCGGGCCTTGCCCATGGCGGTAGCTCCCTCCCATGTGGCGCAGGCTTCAGCCTGCGAATACGCCCTCCACCGCCGCCGATGTCCGCCCGCACCTGTGGCCTCCGCGCACGGTTCCACAGTCTGCTGGCGCCGTGGTAGCATCGAGCCGCACGGCGGGGCCGCCCCCCGCCCGTGAGGGAGCGAGTACACGATGCGTCAGTTGGTGCGGTGGATATGCGCGTGCCTGGTGTTCGCCGCGGCCGTCGGCCGCACGGCCCGCGCCGAGGAGCCCGTGGCCGTGCTCGTGACCGGCCCGCTGGTCGGCACCGTCGGCGAGAAGGTGTCGTTCGAGGTCGAGATCGTCAACCGCTCCGGAAAGGCCCTGCAAAAGCTGCGGGTCGTCGACTACTTCGATTCCGGGTTTCATCACGACGCCTCGAAAAGCCCGATCGAACAGAAGGGCACGATCGACCTCGCCGCCGGCACCTCGCGCCGGCTCACGCTCGAGTTCACGCTCGATGAGCCCGGGCGGCAGTGCCACCGCGTCGAGATCATGGATCAGGCTCATACATTCGTCGGCGGTGCCACCGCCTGCGTGCAGGTGGCGGCGGCCGCCGCCGCGACGCCGGTGCCGCCATCCCCGATCATCGCCGCGCCATCCACGCCGGTCGCGCCGTCGGCCGGCTCGAGCTTCACCGCTCCGGCCGCTGCCGCGCCGCTGCCGGTGAACACGAGCGTGCCGGCCGCCGCTTCCGTGCCGTCGCTCGAACTCGGCCTTACCGGCCCCAACGAGCTCGTGTCGGGAAGCACGGCCCAGTTCATCGCCACGATCCGCAATACGGGCGGTGCCACCACCACGGAAACCTCGCTCGACCTGTCGTGGGACGACGGCTTCTCGCCAGTGGAGGCTTCCGACGGCTTCACACTGGGTTCATCGAAGGTGTCGTGGGTGCTGCCGGCGATCGCACCGGGCGAGCAGCTCCGTCGTCAACTCAATCTCAAAGCCCAGGCCCCGCCGCGAAACTACAGCGATTCTCCGCCGACGCGGTCGTGCGTGCGGGCGGTGCTCGCCGGGGGCGCTGGCGGGGTGATGGTGGCCGACGAATCGTGTGTGCCGATCCGGGCGACCGCGCCGCGGCCGCGGACGCCCCGTGAGGCGGGCCTTCGGGTCTCGCTCGCCGATCTGGATGATCCGGTCTCGCCGGGCGGCACGACCAGGCTCATCTGCACGGTCATCAACACTGGAATCGGGCCCTCGGGCCGGATCAACCTCGCCGTGCTGCTGCCCGACCAGGCGCGGCTGGTCGGTGACCCGATTCCGTCACGGGTGCAGATCGATGGCTCGACGATCTCGTTCGACGCCGTGCCGAGCGTCCCCCCGGGCTCGCAGGCGACGTTCGAGCTCGCGTATCGGATGCCATCCGGCGGTCGGGGCAAGGCCACGGCGATCGTGACAGGCGAGGAGCTCGACGGCTCGACTGAGGCCTTCTGCGAAACGACGTTCGCCGGCCAGTAGCGGTGCCGATTGGCAGGCTGCAGCCCGCCCTCCAGGCGGCGATCCAGTTTGCCCCACAGGCAAACTCTCCCATGATCATTCTGATTCGACGGCCCCCGGTGGCGAGGATCGTCGTCCCGCGTCGATGCATCCCGGGAGGAATGCATCGGCATGCTGGTGGTCACCGCCAACTGGGCGATCGGAGACGGCACCGTTCACGGCGGACCACCGCGTGAGTCGGCGGCGACGTTTCTCCGGCGGCTTCGCCGGGCCGCCTGGCGCGCCGGCTTTCGCCGCGATGGCCGCTACCGTCCGCTCGAAGCCGTGCAGCTCGTATTGGCGGGCGACACCTTTGACGGCCTGACGAGTCTCGCCTGGCAGGGAGACGTGCGGCCCTGGCATGAGGGGGCCCGGGCCCGCGCGGTGGCCGAGCGGATCGCGGCCGCGGCAGCCCGGCGCGGCGTCAGGCTGCTGGCCGCGCTCTCCCGCCTCGCCCGCAGCGGGCTTCCCGTGCCCCGGGCCGACGCCCGTGGCCGGCCGATGCCGGGCGTCACGCAGCGAACTCCGGTGTCGGTGGTGTGCCTCGTCGGTGATCGCGACCGCGTGCTGGAAGGATGCTGGGCCACCGCGGCGGTCGATCGCCGCCTCGCCATCGGCGTCGAGCAGGCCGGCGACTCACTCGTGATCCGACACGGCGCGGAATGCGACCCGCTCTGCCTGCCGCCCGATCGGCCCGCCATCGGCCGGCCACCTTCGCTCGGAGAGAGCCTCGCGGTCGATCTGCTGGCGGAGTTCGCCGGGCGCCTGCGGGGCGTTCTCCCCGACCGTGCGATCGCGGCGCTGGCCCGTCGGCTCACGATGGCATCACCGCTCGACGCCCCGCGAATCCTCGCGGGCTGGCTCGAGTCCGTGGGGCGCGCCGCAGGCGAGGGCTCCGCCTCCGCCGTGCGGCAGGCGTGGCCGCGGAGCGTGCAGCGTTGGCATGCACGGGCCCGTGAGGCGTCGCCCGACGTGGCGGTGGCCCACGACGTGGTCGATGACGTAGCCGTCTGGATGGAATCGGCCGTCCACGGGAATCGGATCGATAGCGGCCTTCGACCCGGCGGCCCGATCGAGGCCCTGCGGCCGCGGCCCCCGAAGAGCGGCCCCGGCGGGCCAATGGTGGTGCTCGGCCATCCACCAGCGGGACTGACGGCCGGCCGATCGGCGGCGACGGCGGGCAGGGTTTGCCTGGGGCCGTCCGAGGCGGGACACTTTCCCTCAAGCCATCCCTGGGAAGAGCCCCCGGCGGTCATGTGCCACGATCCGCTGGAGCCCGACGCGGCGTGGCTGCCGCTGGAAGGCCACGAACACCAGCGTCCCCTGGCGAGCCCCCTGATCACCCGGGTCGGAGCGATGCCTGATGAGCCTGGAATCGTCGATGCAGCCTGAGCGCCCGGCGGGCCACGCCGACGGAGCCATCGTCGAGATTCGCACCACGTTTCCCTCGCGCCCGGCTGCAGAGGCGTGCGGCGACCGGCTCGTAGGCCTGGGCCTGGCGGCCTGCGTGCAGGTGCAGGGCCCGATCTCGAGCATCTATCGCTGGCAGGGCGCGGTCGAGCGGGCCGAGGAGTTTGTCTGCACCTGCAAGACGACCGGTGCCGCCGCCACGGCCTGTGAACGGGAGATTCGGGAACTCCACCCCTATGCCACGCCGGAGATTCTCGTCACACCGTGCCACGGATCCGCGCCTTACGCCGCCTGGGTGCGGGAGAGCGTAACGGCTCCGGACGGAGACGCATCCGCATGACCGGAGCGCCGCTCTACACGTTCGAGATCTCGCTCCACCATCGTCCGCAGGAGGGCATCGCCCCGGCCGCCACCTACGCCGATGCCTGGGGCGCGTGGCCGTCCGTCATGCTGCCGCACGATCTCCTGGCGAAGCCGCTGGCGATCTCGTTCGACGAGAGCATCGATCGGCTCGGCCGGCTCGAGCGGATGTATGCCGAGCCCGACGGCTCGTTCGTGTGGACGAGCCAGCGCGACGGGCTCTCGTGGCAGGTCGATGGCAACGTGTTCGATCGCGCGGGCCACGTAGCGCTCGTCGATGCAAAGGGCAGCTGCCCGCCGGAGGAGTTCGATCGCCTGCTGGCCTGCTTCGGCTGGCCGGCTGAACAGCTTCTGTTTCAGCTGGTGCGGCCGGCGGTCTTCTTCGAGGAGCCGGTGTTTCGTCGTCATGCCCTGGCTCGGGGGGCTGCGGGAACTTTGCCGACATGACGCCCCCTCCCCATGGCAGACTGTACGGTTGCCGACGGTGCCGCGGCCGGCCGGCCCGGAATCGGTCGATATCTGCGGAAAGGCAGCGGCGTTTCGGAGGACAGGTCATGCAAAGGGGCAGGCTCGTGGGAGGATGGATCGGCACGTGCCTGGCGGCCGTACTCGTCGCCGGCACGGCGCAGGCTCGGGAAGAAGCGGTGCTGGCGGTCGCCTACGGCCACGGCGTGCATGCCTATCATTCCGGTGATTACCAGCGGGCCTACGACGATCTCTCCGCGGCGATCGATGGCGGAAGCCAGGACCCGCGGGCTTTCTATTTCCGCGGACTGGCCGCTCTGAAGCTGGGCCGCTACGACGAGGCTGAGGCCGACTTCGGTCTCGGCGCCGATCGTGAGGCCATGCAGGGCGGCGATTGGCCGGTGGGTCGGTCGCTGGAGCGGATTCAGGGCCAGCCGCGGCTGCAGCTCGAGAAGCATCGCGTGCGTGCGCGGTTGGTGGCGATGGAGCAGCGGCGTCAGGCGGCCCTGCGACGGTATCTCGATGTCGAGTCGGCGCAGCCCGACGTGCAGCGGCGGCTGCGTCCTGAAAACGCGCCCGGGCGGCCGACGCCCGCCGCCGAACCCAAGGACGCGGCGGAGCCGGTGCCGCCGGCCGAACCACCCGTTCCGGCCGATCCCGTCGCCGAACCCGAGCCGCCGATGGAGGAGAAGCCGGCCGA
>CAZONY010000034.1:4879-6281 GCA_964581215.1 uncultured Chitinophagaceae bacterium
GAGAAGCCGGCCGAAAAGCCGGCCAAGAGTTCCGACGATCCGTTCGGCGACAGCCCGTTCTGAACGACCGCGTCGCTATCGAACCCGGAGCCCGACGGCGGCCAGGCAGGCCCAGCCCACGAGCATCAGCACGCCCCCGATCGGCACGATCGCGCCGAGGATGCGAACGCCCGAGAGCGCCAGCGTCGCCAGAAACCCGCTGAAGACGAGCGTGCCGAGGAGGAAGCACCAGCCCGCGGCGGCGACGAGGCCACGGCAGCCGGCCGTCTGCGGCATCCCGTCGATCACGGCGAGCGCCACGAGCGCGAGGGCGTGAAAGAGGCAGTAGCGGACGGCCGTTTCCCAGTTGGCCGATTGGCCGGACGCCTCCAGCATCCCCTTGAGGCCGTGTGCGCCGAATGACCCGGCGGCCACGCCGACGAATCCCAGCACCGCACCGGCGACGAGCCAGAGTTTCATGCGTGTCTGAGGAAGGGCGTCACGGGCCGTTGGCGCCGCCGAGGAGCTTTTCCTCCTCCTCCTCCTGGATGATGATCCGCGGCGTGACCATCAGCATGAGGGAGTCGGTGGTGCGGCCGATGCCGACGTTCTTGAAGAGCCGGTTGATGTAGGGGATTTTCGAGAGGATCGGCACGCCGAACTCGTTGCGGCCCTCGCGGAGCCGCTTGATGCCGCCGAGCAGCACCGTGCCGCCGTCGGGAACGCTGACCGTCGTGGTGACGGTCGTGAAGAGGAACTCCGGCTGCTGGATCGTGGTGCCGTTGCGGGTCACCTCCTGCTCGCGTTGACTCACTTCCCCCGTGTTGACGCCGGCCTCCAGATCGACGATGCCGCCGGTGTCGCCGGCCAGCCCCGTCTTCTCGTCGCTGCTCTTGGCCCGGGTCGATCGCGACCCCTCGTACTGAAACTCCTCCACCCTGCCGATCGTCGCGAACATCGGCACGAGTGTGAGCCGCACGAATCGCCGGTCACTGGAGACGACGGCCTGCACGTTCACGGCGGTGCCCTCGGAGAGAACCGAGATCACCGGCGCCAGGGCGGCGGCGAAGTCGCCCACCACCGGCACCACGCTCGTCACGAAGGGCCGCTGGCGGCTGTCCTGGATGTTGGCGGTCTGGCCGTTGAAGAGCGTCACCTTCGGCGCCTGCATGACGTTGCTGCGGGTGTTGCCCTGGGCCGCCTGGATGAGGAAGTAGGCCTCGATGTCGGAGAGGATCGCAAACCCGAAGGATGCGGCCGAGGAGGTCGGGTCGGGGAGACCGGGGAGCGAGGGCACGGCGGCCGCGCCGAAGCTGTTTTGCCGGAACGGGATCGAGAAGAAGCTCGGCAGCGCGTTGGCCGCCGCCGCCGCGTTGTTGGCCACCCCGCCAGCTCCGGCTCCGCCGGCGCCTCCGGCCCCACC